>JADGHK010000132.1 GCA_019686145.1 Bryobacteraceae bacterium
TTCTCGCGGATTGTCATTAACGACGTAGCGATTGACTGGAGCGGTCAGCTTGGCCCGAATGGAAATGAGAAGTTTGGCATTCCGGGCGGCCAGGCGATCCCGGGCTTGAGCTCCATCAACCTCGGCAACGGCCTGTCGGGAATCGGCTCGACGGGAGTGCAGAGCAACACGGCCGACAATAAGTTCATCTACTACAACAACCTTACTTGGCAAAACGGCCGTCACCTGGTAAAAATGGGCGGCCAGTTGATGCGATATCAGCAAAACCGCTACTACTCCGGTAACAACGGCGTTCTCGGAGCCTTCCGCTACAGTGCGACCTACACTGGCCTTGAGTTCGCAGACTTCCTCACGGATTCGCTGTCAGGCAAAGGCCGCGGATCGGCGACGGGCACATGGGGACATCGCTTCTGGCGGCCGGCATTGTTCGTCCAGGATGACTGGAAGATTGCTCCGAACTTCACGTTGAATCTCGGCCTGCGCTGGGAGTACATGCAGCCAATCAGCGAAGTGGCTGACCGGCAGGTGAATGTGAACACCTACACCGGCGAACTGATCTATCCAGGCGACAGCGAATACGGCCGGGCGCTCTACAAGGGCTATTGGCGCCAGTTCATGCCGCGTATCGGTTTCGCGTGGACCCCGTCCCTTTTCAGAAACAAGCTGGTCGTCCGGGCCGGTTACGCTTATCAGAGCTTCATGGAAGGCACCGGCGCCAATCTGCGCCTCCCGCTCAATCCTCCGTTCTTCATCGAGACGGACTTCAACTACGATCCGCGCACACCGGGGACGATCCGCACCGGCTTTTCTGATGTCGTGACTGCGGATCTTCGCCTCGACATGCCTCGGCCCGCGGGTACAAACACCCCGCAATTGCAGGGCCGCGCATGGGATCTGAATCTGCGTCCGCAAACAACGTCGCAGATGAACTTCACACTGGAGTATCAGATCGATCAGGCCACGTCCTTCTCTGCCGCCTACGTGGGACAGAAAGGAACGCACCTGGTCGCGCCCGTGGAGGCGAACCAGCCGTTGCCTGGACAAGGGCCGTATTCCACGTGGATTGATCAGAACCTTAGGCGGCCGCTCATCAACGTCCTGCCGAACCTTGGAAACATTGCCCGCACCGAATCGTCGGCGACGATGGATTACCACTCGCTGCAACTCAGCGGGCGGCGGCGGCTGTCGGCCGGTCTGGATTTCATCGCCTCCTACACCTACGGAAAGACCCTGACGGATAACCTCGGTTACTACGGGTCGAGCTTTACCTCTGGCGAGGGAGCGTACTGGCAGAATGCCTACGATCGTCGTGGCAACCGCGGTCCGGCCTTCTTCGACGCACGCCATACCTTCTCCCTCGGCGGAATGTATTTTTTGCCATACGGCAGGGGTATGAAGTTCGGCAATGATGCGCCGAAAGCGCTCGATCTGCTGCTGGGCGGCTGGAGCATCGGATACAACACCTCGCTTCACAGCGGATTCCCCATTACGGTCAGGGCCGCAAACCGGACCGGGCAGGCCGTTCGCGGCAACGTTCGGGCGAACCGCTACCGCGAGCTTGTCGTCGACGAGTCGCTCCGGTCGGTGGACAACTGGTTCGGGCTTCCCGCCGATCGCACCGGTATTTTCTGCGCTGCGGGCGTAGACGATGGCCGGTGCGCTTACGGCCAGCCGGCGGACGGGCAATTCGGCAATGCCTCCATTGGCACCGAGCGGGGACCCGGATTCTTTAATCTGGACCTGTCGATCGGGAAACGCTTCAGCGTAACCGAGTCGCAATACTTCGACTTCCGTGTTGAGTTCTTCAACGCTCTGAACCATGCGAGCTGGGCTCCTCCGGCAGCGGACATCTCGAATCCGGCCGGCTTCGGCGCGATCACCAGCCAGGTTCAGAATCCGAGGAACATCCAATTCGGCCTGAAGTATTACTTCTAGCCAGAACCACAACCGCCAGGACGCCGGCCTCTCATCCGAGAAGCCGGCGTTTCTTTTTCGAGAGGAAAGGCGTTCGCGGCGATTGACTATGCTACTGCTACGAGGAGAATCCCACCATTTCCAAGGAGAGGGCCGCCGAAAGGAGACGCGGCGGGACTGGCTTGCGAGAATGCTCGCACTTGGCTTTACTGTCCCCTCCCTCGCACGTGCGTCCTCGACTTTTGGTAAGAGCGAGAGGACGAAATGGTCCATGCCGGGGCTGCTTCCAGGCAGAGTTGTGCGCGTCGAGCATTCCGGCTCCATCATCTCCGGGGTGTATCAGCGCGAACCTGTGCAGCAGATGATACGGCGAGGCATGCTGGAACTCACTGGCGCCAGCGATCCCGTGGAGGCCTGGCGAATTTTCTTTCAACCCGGGGAGGTGGTCGGGCTGAAGCTGAATCCGGTCAGCCGGCCCTATGTGATCTCCGCCCCCGAAGTTGTGCATGAGATCATTGCAGGGCTGGAATCGGCTGGGATCAAGCGGAAGGACATCGTCGTCTATGACCGGTACAAGGTTGAATTCTATCGAGCCGGCTTTGATAAATGGCTGCCCGAGGGCGTCCGTATTTCATACGCCGCAGAGCAGTACGATGACATTCAGCATGGCATGGCCGGGTACGACCCGGACCACTACCTCGACATGCAGCTCACGCTGCCGGGGTTCGATCTCAGTAACGATCGCGCCCGGCGGAGCTACGCAGCGAGGTTTATTACGAAGGAGGTCGACAAGCTGGTCAATCTGTGCCTGCTGAAGCATCATCAATCAGCCGGGCTCACCAACGCGCTAAAGAATCTCTCACACGGTCTGGTCAACAACGTGAGCCGCAGCCATTCGTCGCCGATGCTGAACGCGTGCGGATCCTTCATCCCCGCAGCAGTCTCTATTCCGGTAATCCGCAACAAAACGGTCCTTCATATCTGTGACGCTGTAAAAGGGCTGGCTCACGGCGGCCCGGTGATGAATCCGAACCGGCAGAGGTACGTCTGGGAGCACAAGACGATGATGTTCTCCACCGATCCCGTTGCCATGGATCGGATAGCCCTGGAGGAATTGGACGCCCGGCGTGTCGCGATCGGAATGAAGCGGGTTGCAGAGGCGACGATGGATGCTGACAGCCAATTTGTCCGGATGCAGCCTGAGCATATCGACATTGCGGGAGCGCTGGGTTTAGGCGTTTCGGACCGGAAAAAGATTGATCTTCGGTCTTTCCGTCTGGGCTAGCGCGCGGGGATGCCCGGCAGGTTGGACTGCCGAGGAGAAAAAAGGAGAGACCGCGCGGAGCGGTCTCTCGGGAATGGAGATTACCAGCTTAGGTTGAGGGCAAGCTTGATAAATCGCGGCAGGTTGCGCTGAACGACGTCGAGCTTCCCGAAGTTCGGGCTCGATACGTCCGTTCCTCCGGATGAGAGGCGCGAAAACCAGGGATGGTTGAACGCGTTCACCATCTCGAACCGGAACTGGAGGCGCATACCCTCCGTCATCAAAAAGTACTTGGAGACGGAACCGTCCAGGTTTTGATAGCCCGGCCCTCGGACGTTGCTGAACCGGGTTGGATAGTCGCGCAAAGTAAACTGTTCCTGAACCGGGACCCGCCTTCCGGTTGCCGGATCATCCCAAAGGGAAATGTTGAAGAGGTATCCCTGGCGCCGCTGCTCCTCGGTTGGCCTGGCATCTCCATTCTGGGCCTGCTTCGCGTTGGGGTAATCCAAAGCCCAGCCGCTTTGCAGTGAGAGATTCCAGTTCAATTGCCAGCCGCCCAGGATGCCATCCAGAACCCTGGGAAGGTTCGACCCGAAAGGCTTACCTTTGCCGACAGGGATTTCGAAGACCCCGGCGAACGAAAATTTGTGCGGGATATCGGTTTCTTCGGCCGGGCGCTTTTCGAGCCGCGTAGCGTCGATGTTGTTGAGCACCAGGTTTTGGGGATTTGACAGATTGAGCTGTTCGAGCGTCTTGCTGAACACGTAGCTGGCTACAAAGGTAAGTCCATGCGAGAAACGCTTGGTCAGGCGGGTCTGCAAGCCATCGTAACGCTGGCGGCCAATGGGAATGTTGCTTAAGGTGACGCCACCGAACTGCGGGAATGGCACCAGCAGAAGCTGACGTGCGATCGTTGCTCCGTTCAGGCTGGCGTTATCGGGGATGAGCCCCTGCATCGGATTCGGAATGCGCTCGGTATACCAGGCCGTATCGATCCTCCCCTCCGCGTTCCGCCGTCCAAGCAGGTCTGCGGGCAGAACATTGAGCGCCACATCGTTGATGGGCAGGCGGCGCGTGATATTCCCCACGTAGCCGATTTCGGCGAGCATGCTCCCGGGCAGCTCCCGCTGCACGTCAAACGAGAATTGATGGGAGTAGGGAAGAGGACGGTCGAAGTAGTTGACCGGAACTGTCTGGCCGAGGAAGCTTGCCGCTCCGCGGCTGGTGCCCACAGGGTCCAGCAAACGTCCGTCCGTCAGATTGGCAAACGGGTTCGTGATGTCGACGGCGGGATGGAGATTGCCGTCGGTTGAAACCACGGCGTTGGTGCGCTGGCTGAAGCCAAGAGCCGAGCCTCGTTCGTTTTGGCCGAGGCAGTAGAGGCCATATCCGCCTCGAAGCACCCATCCTTGAGCGATGTGCCAGGCCGCGCCGATTCTCGGTTGAATGTTGTTCCGGTCCGGCCGGAAAGCTCCTCTTGGCCGTCCGTCGATGCCCGCAAAGGAAGGAGTGCCTACCAGCTGAAGCCCGCTGACGCTTCCGGCGATCGGGCTGGCTGCTGAGAAGTCAAAGGCGCTGAGCTGGCGGTTATAGCGCTCGACGAGCGGCGACTCATAGTCCCACCGAATTCCCACGTTCAGAGTCAGGCGGGGCGTCAGCTTCCAGTCATCCTGGAGAAACACGGCATAGTAGTGGTTCCGGTAAGCAGGATCGATGTTGCGGTCTACGTAGGCGGCGCTTGGATAGCCCAACAGGAACGTGGCGAACTCGTTGCCGCTGGTGGCGTCGGGCTGAAGAGCGTTTGCCTGAGTCCAGTTTCGATCGAACCGGTAAACGCCGGTTGCCGCGCCCGGATTGTTGCTGTTGTCGTTATAGCGACGGAACTCAGTCCCGAACTTGAGGGAATGGCTGCCGACGATTACGTTCATATTCGGCTGCAGGCTATAGGTATCGCTCGGATTGCTGGCGAGTACGGAATTGCCCGAACCGATCGACTGATAGGCGTTATTCCCGAAATCGAAACGCGGGAACTGAAGCCGGGTGAATTGCGACGTCAGGGCCGTCGACATCCCAAGATCGGCCGGGTTGAAACCTGCGCCGAATGAGTTCCCTCCCTGCGTTTCCCAGCGCGCCAGGCCCGCCCGGAGATTGAACGTCATGCTCGGCGAAAGAATTGTTGTCCAGTCTGCGGTCCAGTTGCGGGCATTCCGGATCAGGGGAGCGTTCCCTGTCGGTTCCGCCGCGTTCGATCCATTCCAGACCAGCGCGCGGTACTCTTGGAACGGGTTCTGGCTGTACCGGAAATAGGCCGTATTGCGGTCGTTAATCCTGTAGTCGAGCCGCCCCGTCCAGTGATTCATATCGGCGACCCACCGGGAGGGGTAAATGTAGTTGTTAATTCGGGCCGGTCCGTCGCCGGGGCCGTTCGGGGAAGGATAGTAGCTGAGCACCCGGCTCGCTACGGGACTGATTCGACTTGCGGGAATCTGGTTATTGAGAAACGGCGTCCGTGTGCCGTCTGCGTTGGTGGTAAGAGGATCGTAGATCAGGACGGGTTGATTCTGCGCGTTGACCAGCGAAGAGAAATCACCCGTTCGCCACTGATCGAGCGGGAAGTTTGCGCTGCCGGGATCGGCCGATCGTTGCCGCAAGCCTTCGTACGAGATGAGCCAGAACAACCGGTTCCTGCCGTCAAATACTTTCGGCAGGTACACAGGTCCGCTCGCCTGGCCCCCGAACGTGTTAATGTTCATCGGCGGCTTCTTTGTGTTGGCGCGGTTCAATTCCGACTGGTTCGCGTTCAGCTCCTCTGCCTGAAAGTATTCGTAGAGATTGCCGTGGAACGCATTGCCGCCCGATTTGGTGACAATCGTAACGATTCCGCCTCCGGTCCGTCCGTACTGAGCATCATAGGTGTTGGTGAGCACCTTGAATTCCTGAACGGCCTCCATTGAAGGCACTCCGACAACCGTCCGGCTTCCGCGAACGTTGCTGACGCCGTCCAGCAGAACCTCGTTGTCGCCTCGCTTGCCTCCGTTGATCGAGAAACCCGTCGTGCCGCCAATGTCGAATGAGCGAAGGTATCTCCAATCACCTGTCTTCACGACGCCCGGCATCGACCACGCAATCTGGAAGGGGTTGCGCCCCTGTGTCGGTACGTTCGAAACGATCTGGTTTGAAATAATCTGACCGCGTGAAGCCGTCTCAGTCTGAAGCAGCGAGACATCGGCTTCCACTGTCACGCTTTGGGTCATGTCACCCAACTCGAGGGCCACGTCGAGACGGGCCCGGTCCTGGGCCTCGAGAAGGATGTTTTCGCGCGTGTACTTCTTGAATCCGGACCGTTCCACCGTCAAGCGGTACTTTCCGGGGATTAAATATGAGAAGGCGTAATTACCGGTTTCATTCGTTTGAGACGTAGTTGTTACATTTCTTTCCAGGTCTGTGAGAGTCACCGTGGCTCCAGGCACGGGCGCCCCTGAGCTGTCGCTGACGATGCCGGATAAGTTCGCTCTAACTTCCTGGGCGGAAACACTTGAGGTCCACAACAGGGT
>JADGHK010000133.1 GCA_019686145.1 Bryobacteraceae bacterium
CTGCTCGCCGGGGCGGCGGAGCGGTGCCTGATGGCGGCTGAGAAGGCCCGCCTTGTCGAGGATCTGGCGGCCCACAAAGATCAGATTCGCCGTCTGGCGGAGCGAATGCTGCAGGTGGAAGAAGCGGAGCGCCGCCGCATTAGCCGGGAGCTGCATGATGAGGCGGGCCAGAGCCTGCTCTGGATCCGTCTGCAGCTTGAGATGCTTGAGGAAAGCCTTCCCGCCGAGCAGGAGGCCACGAAGCGCCGCCTGCGTGAAATCCGGGATATGACCGAGCATGCAATCATCGAAATCCGGCGCCTGCTCGGCGCACTGAGCCCGGCGGTGCTCGAGCAGATCGGATTGGCGGCGGCGCTGCGGCAATTGGTCAACCGGCTGAGACAGTTTTATCCGTGCAAGGTGAGGTTGCAGCTTTCGCGGCTGGGGAAACTTCCAAAGGAATTAGAGATCATCGTGTACCGGCTGGTGCAAGAGTGCTGCAATAACATCGCCAAGCATTCCTCGGCATCGAACGTAAATATTTCAGTATCTTCCGCCGATGGGATTGTGAGACTGGTTGTCGAGGATGACGGTGTAGGGTTCAAGGTCGACGAAGCGTTTGCGCGGGGTGGAGCCTTTGGCCTGGCGGGTATCCGGGAGCGGGTAGCCGTGCTGGGAGGAAGCTTCACGGTAAAGAGCATCGAAGCCGGGCAAGCTGGCGGGCCGGGAACGAAAACGAACGGCAAAATCTCTGGACGGTCCGGCACTTGCATGCGAATCGAACTGCCTCTCATATCAGTCGACGCGGCAAGGGAGACGCTGCGAGGACTGTCGGCCAGCGTGTCGGCGAGCAAGCCTTAGTCTATAAACAGTTGGAGAAAACGGGCAATAGTCATGGCGAAAATTCGGATCATGTTAGCGGACGATCACACGCTGTTCCGTCAAGGTATCAAAACCCTCCTTTCTGCGGAGCCCGATATGGAGGTGGTTGCCGAGGCCTCAAACGGAGGGGATGCGGTTGAGAAAGCGGCGGAAGCCCGGCCCGACGTCGTCTTGATGGATATCGGCATGCCGGGGTTGAGCAGCTTTGAGGCAACCCGGCAGATCAATAAGAATCGCCCGGAAACCAAGGTGCTCTTCCTGACCATGTACGACGACGAGGATTACCTCGTGGAAGGAATGGAAGTGGGCGCCAGCGGCTACGTGCTGAAGGACAGTCCCGCGCAGCAACTGATTTGCGCCGTCCGCGATGTCTGCCGTGGCGGCAGTTATCTGAGCCCGCGAATGCTGTCGCAGTTGGTTGATGACTTCCGCTCCCGAATCAAGTCGGCGAATCGCCTGCCGCGCTTTGCTACGCTCACCACCCGGGAGCGCGAGGTGCTGAAGATGCTCGCTGAAGGCCAGTCGGTGAAGGAGATCGCCTGCGACCTGAATCTTAGCGTCAAGACTGTCGAGGCCCACAAGTTTAATCTGATGCGCAAGCTGGACATCCACAACAAAGCACAGCTTGTGCAGTACGCGATCCAGAAGAAGATCATCAAGATCCCCAATATGGGGTGAGCGCTGATCTCTATCCTCCTGAAACGGTGCCTTCCTATGAGGACTGGCGTGATGTCAGTCCTCCTTTTGTTTCGGGCTGCTTTACCACCCTTGCGCTGTGGATTGTAGAATCGTGTCGTGATGCGTGGACCCACACGACGGGTTGTTCTTGGCGCTCTGGCCAGCCCTCTTGCTGCTCCTTCCTCAACAACTGCAATCCGCCTTGGCGGGCCTGTTTTTATAAAGAGCGACGATCCCGAAGTCCTTGCCCGCGAACACCGCCGGCTTGGCTACAGCGCCGCGTACTGCCCGCCTGCGGAAGCTTCCGATACAGTCCGCATCCGCGCAATTGAAAAAGCATTTCGCGCCGCCAATGTCGTAATCGCGGAAGTGGGTGCGTGGAAAAACCTGCTCGACCCGGATCCCGGAAAACGCCGTGAGAATTTTGAATATGTAGCCGGACGGCTCGCCCTCGCCGAAGCCGTTGGCGCGCGCTGCTGCGTGGACATTGCAGGGTCATACAACGCGAAAGTCTGGTACGGTCCGCATCCCAAGAATTTCTCCGACGAGTTCTTCGAGGCGACGGTGGAGAATTGCCGCCGCCTGATCGACCTGGTGAAGCCGACACGCACCAAATTTACGGTGGAGATGATGGGCTGGTGCCTGCCTGACGGCCCCGATTCCTATTTGCGCCTCATTCGCGCAGTGGACCGGGAGGCTTTCGGCGTTCATCTGGATGTCTGCAATGGAATCAACAGCCCGACCCGCTATTATGAGAATTCAGCGTTCATTCGCGATTGCTTCTCAAAGCTTGGCCGCTGGATCGTCTCATGTCACGCGAAAGATCTCGCCTGGATCCCCGAGATGAACGTGCATTTTGTAGAAGTGATACCGGGACGCGGCGACATCGATTACAGGACGTATCTGACAGAGTTGTCGAAATTGACCACGGATGCCCCCCTGATGCTCGAACATCTGAAAACAGCGGAAGAGTATGAGGAGGGAAGGAACTACATTCTAAAAACGGGCCGCTCGCTCGGCCTCCGCTTTGCCTGACTTATGAACCGCAGACTCTTTCTTCAAACAGCCGCCCTCGCTGCTGGCGCGCAAGCCGTTGCTGCCAAAGGGCTTCCGATTAAGAAGGGCGTGTTGATCAGCATGCTGCCCAAGAACATGAGCTTTCGGGACCGGTTCCAGCTGGCGAGGGATGTCGGCTTCGAGGAGCTCGAATGCCAGACGGTTGACGATCCCAAAGTAACCGACGAAATTGCCAAGGCGTCACAAGCAACAGGGCTCCGGATTCATTCCGTGATGAACCGGGACCACTGGCAGTACCCGCTCTCATCCTCGGATCCCGCCGTCGTGGCCAAAAGCATACAGGGCATGAAGACGAGCCTGGAAAATGCCAAGGCGTGGGGCGCCGATACGATTCTGCTCGTTCCGGCAGTCGTGAATCCGCAGACAAGCTATCGCGATGCCTGGAACCGCTCGGTTGAGCAGATCAAGAGACTGATCCCGCTAGCCGAGAAGGCGAAGGTCGTCATCGCAGTCGAGGAGGTATGGAACAAGTTCCTGCTGAGCCCGCTCGAGTTTGCGAACTACGTGGACCAGTTCAAGAGCCCCTGGGTGAAGGCCTATTTCGACGTCGGGAACGTCGTCCTCTACGGATATCCGCAGGATTGGATCCGGACGCTGGGCAAACGCATCGTAAAGCTGCACCTGAAGGATTTTAAATTCCAGGATCAGGTGATCAGTGAGAGCCCGCGTGTCCGGAAGCGCGTAGCCGAC
Source organism: Bryobacteraceae bacterium (assembly GCA_019686145.1). Lineage (GTDB taxonomy): Bacteria > Acidobacteriota > Terriglobia > Bryobacterales > Bryobacteraceae > JADGHK01. The sequence goes on from JADGHK010000133.1 coordinate 3,307, forward strand.
TGGGTGCCGCTGCAGGAAGGAGAGATTGACTGGAAAGCCATCTATCAGGCGCTGCAGGAGGTCGACTTCCGCGGAACAGCCACCGTGGAGTTACCCGGCGGAGATCGGGAGTATCTCAAGGAAGTGAGCCGCCGTGTCGATGTAATTCTCGGCCGGGCGTGAGAACTCCCGGATTTGAGGATCCCGAGTTTGTATGAAGAAATTCCTGATTGGACTGGTGACGGGAGTCGTCCTGGCAGGAGTCGCCGTCGTGATTCTGTTTTTTGCGGCAGTGCGGCTGGGAGCAGGGCGGCCTTCCGTCGCTCAGAACTCTACCCTTCTGCTCCGGTTGGAGGGTGAGATTGCCGAGCAGCCGGGCGTCGAGATTCCGTTCGGTCCTTTTGCGTCACATGCCCCCGTCACGGTTCGCGAGACGTGGATCATGTTGCGGCGCGCGGCGGCGGACAATCGGATCAAGGCGCTGTTGCTGATGCCAAAGGGGGTCGGCGCAGGATGGGGCAAGCTCCAGGAGATTCGGGAAGGGATCCTGGAATTCAAGAAGTCCGGCAAGCCGGTATATGCGTGGCTCCGGACGCCGACCAACCGCGAGTATTACCTGGCGACTGCCGCCGACAGGATTTATCTCGCTCCGGAAGACGTTCTTGATGTGAAAGGCTTGCGGGCGGAACTTCTGTTCGCCAAAAACGCTCTCGACAAACTGGGAGTGAAGGTGGAGATCGAGCACGCCGGTAAATACAAAGATGCGGGTGATATGTTCACCCGCACCTCGATGACGCCGGAGACCCGCGAGGTGATGAATTCGGTGCTCGATCGCTTGTACGCGCATCTGGCTGACGTCATCGGTTCATCCCGCCGCAAGACGCCCGAACAGGTCAAAGCGCTCATTGATCGGGGGCCGTTTCTTGCCAACCAGGCCAAAAATGCGGGACTGATTGACGGTGTCCTTTATGAGGACGAGGTATACGGCGAGCTGGCCAGAAAGCTGCGGCAAACCGAGCTTACGAAGATCGGCCACCGCCAGTACTTGAAGGCGATTGGGCCGGGGAACGGGAAGAATCGCGTCGCGTTTGTTGTGGGGCAGGGGGCAATCGCCCGAGGGGAGGCGGACGAGCTGCAGACCGACGGGATCTATTCTGACAGCTTCATCAAGCTCCTCCGTCAGGTCGCTGGCGATTCCAGCATCAAAGGCGTGATCCTCCGCATCGACTCTCCGGGCGGCGATGCCATCGCTTCGGATGACATTCTCCGGGAAGTCCGCCTGCTGAGCAAAAAGAAGCCGTTGGTGGTTTCCATGTCCGATGTGGCCGCTTCCGGCGGCTATTACATCGCGATGTCCGGGGATCCCATCGTTTCCTACCCGAACACCTTTACTGGCTCTATCGGTGTGATTTACGGGAAGGTGAACCTCAGGGGCCTTTACGACAAGATCGGCGTACAGAAAGAGATTATGACGCGAGGGCGGAACGCCGCGATCGACTCCGACTACCAGCCCCTCGACCAGGCTTCGCGGGAGAAACTGCGCGAGTCGATTTATAGCATCTACGACGGCTTTTTGAAGCGCGTGTCCGAGGGCCGCAAGCGTCCCTATGAAGAAGTCGCTGAAGTAGCAGAAGGCCGCGTTTGGCTCGGATCACAGGCGAAGGAGAACGGTCTGGTTGATGAACTGGGCGGCCTGAACCAGGCGGTCGAGTTGATCAAGGCGAAGGCGGGAATTCCCAAGGACGAAGCCGTTTATTTAGTTCCGTTCCCGCGCCGCCGGAACTTCTTCGACGCGCTCTTCAATACGTCTGCCGCGTCTGCATTCGATTCGCAAGTGCGCAAAATCTTGGCGGCCGCCGGGCTCGAAGCGCTCAATCGATCCGAGGTGATGATGTGGCTTCGCGGCGGGATGCTTCGAGCAATGCCCTACTCGATTGACATTCATTAGAAGGCCCGGCTGCTGTAAATGCCGTTGTTCTGAAGGACCGCCGCCAGCTTCTCCAGAGCTGATTTGTGAATCTGCGAGACCCGGCTCTCGTTGATCCCCATGATAGAGCCGATCTCCTTCATGGTCATCTCGTTTGCGTAGTAGAGGGCTACGACTTGCTGATACCGTGCCGGCAGAGCCTTCATGGCGTCTTTCAGGACAGACCGCAGCTGCTCCCTGGCGCACATGGAATCAGGCAGATTCTCCGGATGGCAGGGGAAATCCGGGGCGGGCAAGTCCTCCTGCTCCTTCCCTCTGCTCGAGGCGGAGATGAGTCCGACGGTTCGCAGATCCACCATCATCTGGCGCCATCGCTCTACCTCGACGCCCAGCTTATCGGCCAGCTCCTCCTCCGTTGGCGTCCGCTGCAGCTCGGCAGTAAGGTCGCGCGTGACCGCCTCGACCTGCTTGTGACGCCGGCGTAAATCCCGGGAAGCCCAATCGAGCTGCCGGAGACTGTCCAGGATCGCGCCTTTGATGCGGTGCTTGGCATAGCTCGAAAACGCTACTTTTTTGTCCGGGTTGTACTTGTTTGCTGCATCGAACAAGCCAAGAATCCCGGCGTGAACAAGGTCGTCGAGGTCGACGTGCACCGGCAGGCTCTCGTGGACTCTGACTGCAATTGCCTTGACCAATGGCAAGTGTTCCAGAATAACTCGATCGCGCTGGTCAACTGCAGCGTTTTCCTGGTGAATTTCAACTGCGGCGGCGGTGGCTGTCATGGCGAATCTCATCCCTCGTGCTGGCTGCTGATCAGCAAAGATTCCAATGCATTCCTCCGGGCTCTTTCTGCCCGTCAATTTGAATTTCCCGGCAAATCTGCCGGCGCCATTCTCTATGCATTCCGCTCACCAACATTGGATTCGGGCCTGGATGACGTCAGGAACCGCCACCCCCGGGAGCTAAGAAGAACACGCAAGTCTTTGCTAAGGCTAGGCATTGCGGGCTCGCTCCAAGGCCTCTTAGAGCCGCGATTCTTGCCCCTTAGAAATGTGTTTCCAACTCCAAGTGCCGCTCCGGCAGCTGACCTATGTTTCAATTTGAAACCCGTGTTCCAAAATGGAACAAAAGTCCCCCCCCTGTCGTAGGGCTGAATCTCTATCTTCTTACGAAACATCAGCGACAAGAACCGCAGTTTGATCCCAAACAGATCAAAAAATCTACTTACCTAGTCCATCGCCGTACTCCAATTTAAGGTGGATGAGGCCGGGGAATGCGATTTGGCCAGTTTCTGAATTGAGGGGATTCCGTACTACGAGTTTAGGCGGAAGCCAACCCAGGTCTTGACGGCAAGCCCCGCCAGGAGCACAAGAATCGCAAGACGCAAACCACCGGTCAGCGTGAAGGACGCCAGAAGCGCCAAGACACCATACAAGGCGAGTGCCACCGCGAGTTTTGTCCGCATGAAAGGGAATTCCTATTCTCTCAT
>JADGHK010000134.1 GCA_019686145.1 Bryobacteraceae bacterium
AGCGGCCGAGGCAGGGATTCCGGCCCCCAGCTTCTTCTCCGCGCTCGCATATTACGACTCGTATCGTTCCGAACGCCTGCCTGCGAATCTCATTCAGGCACAGCGCGATTACTTCGGAGCACACACGTATGAGCGCGTGGACCAGCCGCGCGGCAAGTTCTTTCACCTTGACTGGCCCGCGCCGGGACGGCCGCAACTCGAGGCCTGAGGCGCGCATCGAACAAAAGGAGGGCTTTTCGCGCCCGCTTCCGCTGATTCGCCGCCTCTCCGATAACTAGGCATGAAAATTGTCGTTACGAACGACGACGGCATCGACGCCCAAGGTCTTGCTACGCTCGCCGAAGTCTGCCGCGGCTTTGGCGAAACGGTGATCGTTGCGCCGGGTGAGCCTCACTCGGCGCTCGGGCATCGTGTCACAACGGGAGTTCCAATCCCTGTGGCGCAGCAGTCTCCGTCTGCCTACCGTGTCGATGGTACACCAGCGGATTGCTCGCGTCTTGCCCTGACTTGCCTGACTCCTGATGCAGATTGGGTGATCTCGGGGATCAATCATGGCGGCAATCTCGGCGCAGACGTCTACATGTCGGGCACCGTAGCGGCCGCTCGCGAAGCTGCGCTCCTGGGACGCCGCGCGATCGCAATTTCGCATTACATTGCACGAGGCGGCGAAGTGGACTGGGCCGCTGCGGCAGTGAACGCGAGTCGCGTCCTACGGATGCTTCTGGAGCGCGAACTACCCTCCGGGTTCTATTGGAACGTCAACCTGCCCTATTGCGCGGAAGCAGAGGATATCAGCTTCTGCCCTCTGGATCCTTCACCGCTTCATGTGCGCTACCGCAAGGAAGGCAGCGTCTTCATCTATGAAGGGGACTACCATGGCCGGGAGCGGCGGTCCGGTTCGGACGTGGATCTCTGCTTTCAGGGGCGCATCACGGTAACCGCGATTCCCCTCGAGTTCGCCCATCCTTTCAGCACGCTACCATAGAAGCTGTAATGCCGTTTACATATGTCTGTTTCCTCGCTGCCTGGAGGGCTGGGTTCTGAGTGCTGAACGTTAGCCATACAGAGATTGCGCCAGGTGTCGTTGTGCTGAAACTTGCCGGCCGGTTAATGCTGGGGCAGGAAAGCGAACCGATTCCGCAGTTGATCGAACGCTGGGTGGCTGAGGGCAAGAGAACCATCATTGTGGACTTATCAGGCGTTACACATATCGACAGCACTGGGATCGGGCGGTTCATTGCGAGCTTCAACGCAATTCAGCGTTCCGGCGGAAAGCTGCTGATGGCCGGGGCCTCCGGCCAGGTTCGCGACGGCTTCCGAGTAACGCGTCTTGATACGGTATTCCCTTTCTTTGACAGCGTGGAGGAAGCCTCGCGCTCTCTTAACGGCTGACGACGACATCCACGCCGCCGACGTCGCCGCCCCTCACGGCAATAGCGCGGCCGAAAGGCGCGCACTCGGCCGCTGCCTCCGGGCTGAAGGGCTCGCAGGGAATTTCCGTGAGCCAGGCAAACACGATGTATTGCCCAGGGGCAACACCGCGAAACTCGTAGCTGCCCGCATCGCTCGCGACCGTTGCGGTAATCCCCTGCACGCGCCCAGTCATCGACTGCGGCAGAAGAACTACCGTTGCTCCCGCAACGGGACCGCCGTTGCTGAGGACGTTGCCGGAAACCGTCGCAGCTCTCGTAGCAAGCACCAGTTCAATCGGCGGAACCACTTCGGTTCTGCCCACCTGTAACCCGTTCGTGAGCAGATCCGTGCTTCCAGATTGGGCGGACTTGAGGTAGGAAGTGCTGGGATGGTTGTCGACAAAGATGTCGTAGGTTTCGTCCGGCATCACTCTTGCGGAGAACGAGCCGTCCTGCTGTATTTGCGCGGATGTGCGCGTGGCTGTTTCTGAACGCGGCTCGAGGAGCACCCGCATCGTGCTCATGCCGTAATCAATGTCCTCCTCGAAACGCACACGGCCGGTAATTTCGCGCTCGGGCGTGAGATTCACGACGAGATCCTCGATGGACGACCGTCCCACCGTGATCGGCTGCCGGACGGAAAGCCTTTGGTTGTTGCGGCTCCCCTCGGCTACAAGCCAGTACCTGCCCGGAGTGACGCCTGAGATTTCAAACCTGCCCTCTGAGATGCGGATACGCGCCGGGACCGGAACGGAACCCGCTTCGTACAGGTCGGGCCAGCGAAGCGAAATCGTAGGGGCCATCATCCGCTCATTTGTGGTTCCATCGAGTACTTCTCCGCGAATCGATACGGTTCGCTCCTGCTGGAGAGCAATGTCTGCTGTCGTCACTTGAGATTCAGCGGTAATCCGCAACGGTATGGCATTGGCGAGGTTCGTTCCGGAGGAGTAAAAGGTGCTGACCGTGTGAGGCAGATCCGGCATCTGTTCCTCTACGCCTTCCATCGGTTCGGGCGGCTGATGGAGCGCTGCCACGTAGTAGGTGCCAGGCCTGAGCGAGTGGATGCGGTATTCGCCGAGATCATTCGTAATGGCGGAACCTGCCGGGGTGTACGCTTTGCGGCCCCGCACGTAATATTCCCGAAACGCCTGAACTCCCACGCCAATCGCTGGTTCTCCGTCGGGGTGTCTCACCTTTCCCGCAATCACGCCTGCAGGGCGCAGTCGCGCCATCAGTCCGGAAATGCGCTGTCCGGGCTGCCATAGCAGCAACGACTGGCGCAATCGCCCGTCTTGGATGACGTGGTTCAGCTTCAGAAAACCTTCCCGCTCGGCCGAGAAGGAGTAGAAGCCGGCATCGAGCCCGCGAAACCGGAAATTGCCATCATTGTCAGTGATGGTCGCAACGGACCGCTTGTTGTCGAGACGCTGCAGCATCACGCGAGTCCGGCTCAGAGGCTGCCCGGTCAGGTCGTGGACCACCACGCCTTCAACGATCGAGGGATCGCGAGGAGGCCGAACGAATCCGGCTGGCGGCCCGGAGGAGGGAGGCGGATTTTGCGGCGCGAGCGCGGAAGCTAGCAGGAAAAGGGCACACCACAGTTTCGCCGAGTGCATGCGTCCTGCTTCCTAGACGCGGAAGCGCCCGCGGGTGTGCAAGGGAAACCGGGCTTGACTGGGGCGAAACGCAGGTGCTGATCCCTCTACCTGCTTTTCCCTGCAACACGTTTGCACGCTTAGCGTAGTTATTTCGTCAACTGTACTCTGTGTTCCCGTTCCTGTTGATCATTCTGACAGCTCTGCCCGTCTCAGCACAGAGCGCGAAGCAGCTCTTTGCCTATGGCCGGAAGGCTGAGAAGCAAGGCGATGCTGCGCGTGCATTTCTGCTTTACTCTCAAGCAGTTGCCAAAGATCCCGGGAATGAGAAGTACCGCGCGTTCAGCAACGCAATCCGCCCAAAGGCGCTTCCACACCTCCGCGTGCCCGCCCTGGAAGAGGCGCTCGAGGATGGGGCGCCCGCGCCTGTGGAGCGGATACCGCGCGAGGAAATTGAGCAGGCCCGCCAGCCTCAGCCGCCCAGGGAGCTGAAAGGGGCCCCGGAACTCAAATCCTTTGACCTCAGGGCTACTGCCCGTCAGTTGTTTGAGGAGGTCTTACGCGCTTACGGACTGGACGCGGTCTTCGACGGCGACTACCCCGCGGCAGGCCCTCTCATCCGCTTTCGGATGGAAAACGTCAACTACCGGGAGGCGTTGCACGCGCTCGAGGCGTCCACATCGTCGTTTCTCGTCCCCATCGGGGATCGCCTGGCGCTGGTCGTCAAAGATACACCGCAGAAGCGGCAGGAGGTGGAACCCACCGCAGCCGTTCTGATACCCATTCCCGGACCAGTCACGATTCAGGAGGCGCAGGAGCTGGCGCGCTCAGTCCAGCAATTGATGGAGATTCAGCGCCTCGTTGTGGACAGCGATCAGCGGCTGATTCTTGTGCGCGACCGGCTCTCCAAAGTCTATCCGGCCCAGCTTCTGATGGAACAGCTTCTGGGCTACAGCGGGCAGGTGAGCGTTGAAGTGGAGTTTCTGGCTGTCAATCGAAGCTCGGCGCTGGATTACGGCCTCCGGCTCCAGACGCTGTTTCCCATCGTCAACTTTGGCAACGAGGTCAAATCTATTCCCGCCGGATTCACTCGATTTGCGACATTCGGCGGCGGCCGGACGCTGTTTGGCGTAGGGCTTGCCAGCTCCGACCTGTTCGGGCTGATGACGCAGTCCTCCGCCGACACGATCATTCGCTCCGAGGTCCGCACCCTTGAAGGGAAGGCGGCCACACTGCACGTGGGCGACAAATACCCGATCGTGACAGCCGCTTATTCCGGAGCAGATCCGGGTGATCTTCGCGGCCTACCTCCCCCGACGATCTCCTTTGAGGATCTCGGCGTGGTCTTAAAGCTCACGCCCTTCCTACACGGCGATCGCGAGGTCACACTAGAAGTGGAGGCGGAGTATAAGGTCCTGACGGGTGCGATGCTCAACGGGATCCCCGTGATCTCGACCAGGAAGTTCAATTCCCGTATGCGGCTCAAGGAAGGGGAACTCGCCGTGATGGCTGGATTGCTGAGCGTCTCGAGCGCAAAGAGCTACAGCGGAATGGCGGGGCTTTCGACGCTGCCTGCCATTGGGCCTGTCTTTCGCTCGAACATATCGCGGAAAGATTACAGCCATGTGCTAGTGGTTTTGAAGCCGAGGATCCTCGGTCTGCCTCCTTCAGAGCTTGCCACCCACTCCATTTATGTCGGTTCCGAAGCAAGACCGCTAAGCCAACTGTAGACGATTGTGCGATGAATGATTTCATCAGGCGATTTGCGGCAAACCGGGCCCCTTTTTCGCAATCACAATCTTTGTGAGAAACATTTGGTCACGCGGTCGCGTCTTAGACAGCCAAGCCTAGCGTCGATCCAGCTACCGCAAATGTTTCTGCAACCCAATTGCCCTCGATGGCGGTGCGAACTTGACCTTGGCTCCTGTCGTGTCGAAGGCGCGAGGCGCGAAATGCCGAGTTTCGTATACTGCCCGCTCTCTGTTCGATGTGCGTCGGACCCAACACGAGGTGCACAGGTGTGAACATTCTTTACGGTACCCGTTGTAATCTTTACTGTCGGCCAGCAATCCGTGGCGAACCGACCCGCTCTTGCCATTTCAACTGCGTTGCAACGAAAGGGAGTTTCACTATGAAAGAAAGTGGCAAAGCGTTTGCTTTAAGGCGTGTGAGTCCTTAAGGGAGGACCCTTTATGACACGGGGAACCCGGAAGCCGCTGCCGGGAGACGCCCTAGCGCGGGTTACGGGCTTAGCAAACGAAACACCCGAAGGGGAACAATCCCCCGTTGCCGCGACGGGGGAAAGTAACGGTTCGGCCAGAAGTGGCGCAGCCCGTACACCGCCACATCTATTGCTTGTTGAAGACAATCCTGGAGATGCGTTTCTGTTGCAGCAGGCGTTGAAGGAGGCCGGCTTTCCCTACACGATGACCGTCGCCTCCGACGGAGACCAAGCGCTTCGCAGTTTGAGCGGAGCTACGGATCGAAAAATCCCGGACTTGGTTTTGCTGGATCTTAATCTGCCAGGGAAGAGCGGGCATGAGATTCTGAGGGAGATCAAACAGAACAGCAGTACTCGCCGGATTCCCGTTATCGTTCTGTCCTCGTCGGAAGCTGAGTCCGATCTGGCCCTAGCCTACGATCTGCACGCAAACTGCTACGTGCACAAACCAATTGGTTTGAACGAAATGTTCCGGGTAGCTGAGCAGATTGCCTTGTTCTGGTTCAACGCGGTCAGTCTGCCCCGGCATCGTGAGCCTTCGCTGGAAGGGTGGAGGTCCGGACAGCCTGCCGACGCTACCGAGCTCGCCACGAAGCAAGGGTAAGCTGCGGCAGCCCCAAAGCTCGGCACTTTTCGCCTTTTGTTTGCTCTTGAGGGCGGGCGCCGCAGCCAAACTCGGGGTCAACAAATTTTTTTCAAATTTGTTCGGGCAGGCGTAACCTTCCGGCTATCGAATTTCGTATTTACAGGCAAATCCCCGTTACGTTGGCGGGCGCTCTCCCCTAATCACCCAAAAGCGCCCGCTTCTTTCTTCCGGTTAGTCGTTAAACATGCCCTCAAAAAGAGCGGAAGTAAGGTAGCGCTCGGCTGCATCGGGCAGAACCACGACCATCGTTTTCCCGCGCATCTCCGGTTCCCGGGCCAGGCGCAGCGCGACGGCTACCGCAGCGCCGCACGAAATGCCCGAAAGCAGGCCCTCTTCTCGTGCAAGCCTGCGCGCGATTTCGATTGCTTCCTCATTCGTCACCAGCTCAACCCGGTCTACGACCGACAGATCCAATGTGTCGGGGATGAAGCCGGCGCCGATGCCTTGAATCTTGTGCGGGCCCGGCGTCGGAGTCTCGCCCCTCAGCGTCTGCGTGATGACAGGGCTCGTGGCGGGCTCCACGCCGACGGATATGATTTTCTTCTTCTTCTCGTGCTTGATGTAGCGGGACACGCCGGTGATGGTGCCGCCCGTGCCGATGCCCGCCACCAGAACATCGATCGCTCCGTTCGTATCCTCCCAAATCTCGGGTCCCGTCGTCCGGAAATGAATCTCGGGATTGGCCGGGTTCTTGAACTGCTGAAGCATCACATATCGATCCGGGTACTCGGCCACCAGCTGCTCGGCTTTGGCAATGGAGCCTTTCATTCCCGCCGGTCCTTCCGTCAGGACGAGATTGGCGCCCAGAACCTTGAGCAC
>JADGHK010000135.1 GCA_019686145.1 Bryobacteraceae bacterium
TGCCCGGGTGGGAATGAAACGGCCAAGCATTCCGGCTGCGCCTGTCCTCCCGCTTGCGCCTGTGCGGGCATCTTCCTCGAGCCGTCCGGTCATCATCGCGATCGGCGCTTCCACCGGCGGTACGGAGGCAATCCAGAAAATCCTGGTGCACTTGCCGAAGGATACGCCGCCCATTGTCATTGCGCAGCACATCCCGCCTGGTTTCTCCCGTGCGTTCGCCGACCGGCTCAATACGCTGTGTCAGATGGAAGTGCGAGAAGCAGTCGACGGCGACGAACTGCGGCCGGGCCTTGCCCTTGTCGCTCCCGGAAACTTTCACCTCCTGGTGCAGAGAACGTTTCACGGTTACCGCGCCGTTGTGAAGGATGGTCCCCTGGTTTGCTACCAGCGGCCTTCTGTCGATGTCTTATTCCGCTCGGTTGCGGAGGCGGCGGGAGAGGGAGCAATTGGAGTTCTGCTGACTGGAATGGGATCGGACGGAGCGGAGGGACTGCTCGCCATGCGCAAAGCCGGTGCGCAGACGATCGCCGAAGATGAGTCCACGTGCGTCGTCTTCGGTATGCCCAGGGAAGCGATTCGAATCGGGGCTGTTAAGCGGGTCCTGCCGCTTCCGCAAATTGCGGCAGGCGTTGTAGGGGCGATTCAGAGGGGATAGGGCGGCTCTGAAGCCCCGAGCCGCCCGGACTGCGCAGATTACGCTTGCTTCCTGCCCTGTGCGGCCACTGCATCCATTGCTGCCTTCACCTTCTCGGGATCGCCGAGATAGTAGGATTTCAGCGGCTTCAGGTTCTCATCGAGCTCATACACCAATGGCATCCCGGTCGGGATGTTGAGATTGATGATGTCGGCGTCGCTGATGTTGTCGAGATACTTAACCAGCGCCCGGAGGCTATTTCCGTGCGCCGCGATGAGAACGCGCTCCCCGGCTTTGATGGCGGGGGCGATCGTTTCATGCCAATAGGGCAGAAAACGCTCAACCGTGTCCTTCAGACATTCCGTAAGAGGTAACTCGGCTTCGCTCAGCTTCCTGTAACGGGGATCCTTGCCTGGATACCGCGGATCGCTCTTTTCCAGCTTGGGGGGAGGAACGTCGTAGCTGCGCCGCCAGATCTTGACCTGATCCTCTCCAAACTTTGCTGCTGTCTCCGCCTTGTTCAAGCCCTGCAGGGCCCCGTAGTGCCGCTCATTCAGACGCCACGACTTGTAGACGGGGATCCACAACAGGTCCAGCTCTTCCAAAATGATATTCAGCGTCTTGATTGCGCGCTTCAGAACGCTGGTATAGGCGACGTCGAAGACGAAGCCCTGCTCGCGCAGATACCTGCCGCCTTCCTTCGCCTCTTCAACGCCCTTTTCTGAAAGATCGACGTCCGTCCAGCCGGTGAAGCGGTTCTCCTTGTTCCACGTGCTTTCGCCGTGGCGCACCAAAACCAGTTTATGCATGGATCGATTCCTTGAAAGCCAGAGCTACTGCTTGAATGCCTTTCGGCCGGCAAACCGGGCGCTGTCGCCGAGCTCCTCTTCGATGCGAAGCAGTTGGTTGTACTTCGCGATCCGGTCCGTGCGGCTTGCCGAGCCTGTCTTAATCTGTCCGGCATTGGTGGCGACGGCAAGGTCGGCGATGAAGGCATCTTCGGTCTCGCCGGACCGGTGCGATACCACGCTGGTGTAGTTCGCGTCGGCCGCCATCTTCATCGCCTCGAGCGTCTCCGTCAGGGTGCCGATCTGGTTCACCTTCACGAGGATGGAGTTGGCGATACCCTTTTCGATGCCTTGCGCCAGGCGGGCGGTATTGGTGACGAAGAGATCATCGCCGACGAGCTGAATTTTCTTGCCAAGCGCGTCAGTCAGGAGCTTCCAGCCCTCCCAGTCGTCCTCGGCCATGCCGTCTTCGATGGAAAGGATTGGATATTTGGTCACCCAGTTGGACCAGAACTCCACCATCTGCTCCGAAGTCCGCTCGCTCTTGTCCGACTTCTTGAAAACGTACTTCTTCTTGTCCTTGTCGTAGAACTCGCTCGAAGCAGGGTCGAGGGCGATGGAAATCTCCTCGCCGGGCTTGTAACCGGCCTTTGAGATCGCCTCCACCACCAGGTCGAGGGCCTCCTCGTTCGACTTGAGGTTGGGAGCGAACCCTCCCTCGTCGCCGACGGCGGTCGAATAGCCGCACTTCTTCAGGACCCCTTTGAGAGTGTGGAACACCTCGGCGCCCATGCGCAGCGATTCCGAGAACCGTCTGGCGCCGTGGGGAACGATCATGAACTCCTGGATGTCGACGGAGTTGTCGGCGTGAGCCCCGCCGTTGAGGATGTTCATCATCGGAACCGGCAGAACGCGCGCGGAAACGCCCCCGAGGTAGCGGTAGAGCGGGGTCATCTGAGAGAGGGCGGCTGCGCGAGCGGTCGCCATGGAAACGGCGAGGATTGCATTGGCGCCGATTCTGCCCTTGTTGGGAGTTCCGTCCACCTCGCGCATTTTCGCGTCGACGGCGGCCTGATCCGTTGCGTCCATGCCGCAGATGGCCGGGGCCAGTTCCTCGACAATATTTGCGACGGCTTTCGTCGTGCCCTTGCCAAGATAGCGGGACGCATCGCCGTCGCGAAGTTCGACGGCCTCATGTTCGCCGGTCGACGCGCCCGACGGAACGGCCGCGCGTCCGAGGCTGCCGTCCGCCAGGACTACGTCTGCTTCCACGGTGGGGTTCCCGCGAGAGTCCAGAATCTCTCTGCCAACAACTTTTACGATTTCAGTCATAGGGTCCTTGATCAGTACAAACTCGAAAACAACTCACTATTTTGGCACACGCGCACGGACGGCTCAGACCGTGACCGCGGACGCTTGCGACGGCACAACCACGATTCCGCTCTCGGTTACGGTATAACCGTTCGCTCGATCCTGATCCAGGTCGTAGCCGATCACCGAGTTTTCGGGGATCTCCGCGTTGCTGTCGATGATGGCGCGCCGGATCCGGCTGTAGCGGCCCACCTTGACATTTGACATCAGGATTGAGCTCTCCACTTCGCAATAGCTGTTGATCCGGACGCCCGGCGAGAGAATGCTGCGCACCACCCGGCCTCCGGACACGATGCAGCCGTTACAGACAATCGAATCGAGCGCCACACCCATGCGCCGGCCCTCCTGCGCGAACACGAACTTCGCGGGAGGCTGCTGGACGAGGTGCGTCCGGATGGGCCATTTCTGGTCGTAGAGGTTGAATTCCGGGGTGACGCTGACAAGGTCCATATTGGCTTCGTAGTAGGAGTCGATCGTTCCCACATCACGCCAATACCGGGCCGTCTTGTCGTTGAGATCGCGAAAATCATAGGCGATCACGCGGTGCTTCTGGATGCAGTACGGCAGCACGTCTTTCCCGAAGTCGTGCTCGGAGTGCGGATTCTCGGCGTCCCTTCGGAGGGCGTCGAGCAGCACAGGCGTTTCGAAGACGTAAACGCCCATCGAGGCGCTGATCATTTCGGGATTGAATATGGAGCGGGCGGGACTGCCGTGCTTTGGCTTCTCCTCGAATCCGCGAATTCGATAGTCGGGATCGATTTGAGCGACGCCAAAGCGATCCGCCTGATCGGGTGAGATCTGGAGCGTGGCGATGGTGACATCGGCCTTGTTCTTCCGATGCCAATCCAGCATCTCCTGATAGTTCATCTTGTAGATGTGGTCGCCCGACAAGATGAGCGTTTGATCCGGTTTCTCGTCGATAATGCTCTCAATGTTCTGGTAGACGGCGTCGGCTGTGCCGAGATACCAGTCGTCATGGATTCGCTTCATCGGCGGGATGACCTCGATGAACTCTCCGAGCTCTCCCGAGAAAATGTCCCAGCCTTCGCGCAGGTGACGCGTCAGCTCAAGCGCCTTGTATTGAGTAAGGATGAAAATGCGTCGGACGTCGGAATTTACGCAGTTTGAAAGAGTGAAATCAATGATTCGATAGATTCCGCCGAACCTCACGGCAGGCTTGGCGGTATGCCGCGTGAGGGGGTAAAGCCGTTCTCCCGCACCACCGGCAAGCAGAATGGCAAGTACCTGATCCATGCTCCTCCGATTTATAGCAAATTTCGATACAACGGCTACGAAACATGGACTGCGGAATCCGTCTTTGTTTTCGCGAAAACATCTGCTTGGGGTCGCGGAAAGCGTTGGTGCGCAAGGACAATGCTATACTTGTATGGATCCATGAATGACGACAAATCCAGCTTGGAGCGCAAGGAGGTGAACTGAAATTGGCTGAAGTCTACATCCAGGATGGTGAGACTCTGGAAAGTGCCTTGCGCCGATTCAAGCGCAAAGTGCAGCAGGAAGACATCATCAAAGAGATCAAGAAGCACTCCTTCTATCTGAAGCCCGGTGAGAAGCGCCGGACGAAGCAGGCGCTCGCCCGCAAGAGAAACCGGAAGAAGCGCAGCAAAGAGTCGGAGTAAGCTTCCCAAGCATGGGCGCCGCTGTCGCGGCGCTCCCCTCCTGACGGTCAAGTTCCAAAACTCGCAGTATTATTCTCCGCGCAGTGACTCAAGCAGCGGGCTCTGTATGGCGCGACGAACCGCAAAGACCGAAGCCCCAAGACCTGCCGCGAGGATACCGGGAAGGAGCAGTCCCAGGGTGAGTCCCGGATGATGCCCGCCGCGCTCCACCCATGCGGGCAACACGGCAATCACGGCGCACAGTCCCCCGGTGCCGAGTCCAGCCGCCAGCAGGAAGATGTTTTCCGCGAGGATCAGGCGGCTGATTTCCACGCGTCGGTAGCCGAACGAACGGAGGAGCGCCAGCTCGCGCCGGCGTTCGAGCACGTTCCGAAGCAGCACGGCCGCCAGTCCTGCGGTTCCGAGAATCAAGCCAAGGCCGCCGAGGCTCTGAAAAGTCGAAAGGTAAGCGTTTTCCACCTTGTGGAACCCCGCCAGCTTATCCGCCGTCGAGACAACGTCGAAGCCAAAGTCGGAGAGGTTTTCTTCGAGCTGCGCGGAAGTCTCCGCTTCGGCTCCGGGCTTCGGTTCGATCAGGAAGAACCGGAAACCTTCGACATGGGGGAAGGCGCGCAGGAAATTTTCTTCCGAGATAATGAGCTCTCCTTGAAAAATGCTGTCCTTCAGAGCACCCACAATCCGGAGCCGGATGTCGGGCGAGCCTTCGCGCTGGATTACCACGTCATCGCCCAGGCTTTTGTGGAGAACGTAGGTCATCGAGTTCTGATCGACGATTGCGGGAATCGCTCCGCCGGGCTCCTTCCGCTCGAGCAGACGCCAGGGATTGCGCTGCTCTTCGGGCGTCTGGCTGAGCGTTTCCTGGAAGGCAAACCGGCCCATGTTCCGGAAAGAAGGTGACGCGGCTAGAATCCGCGGATTGCGGGGCTGGTACAGATTCAGGCAGCTCACGTCGTCGCCGGGCTTCAGCCGGAAAGGCACGTAGACTGCCTGCGAGAGCGCGGGCGCCGAATCGAGTAGAAGGGTCTCTCTCCCTTCCTGCGTGTTTGGGTTGTGAAACAAGGGCAGTTGGGATTCCGCAAGGAGCGCGAAGCCGCCGTTGCCGGAACCAGGGTCCAGCGATGAGGATTGTCCAGACCGCCGGAACGCGTCCGTCGACACCAGCAGGAACGCCGCTGCCGACATCAGGCTGATCGATAGCAAGCTGCGTCCCGGCTTCCAGGAGGCATTACGGATTCCAAGCGCAAGAATCGAATCGATTCGCGCCGGTTGCCCTCGCAGAAGCCAGGACGATTGAGCGGCCAGCAGAGCAATCAGCAGGAGAGTGCCTCCCCCGAAGAAACCCGCCGCCTGATTCGTCCAGTGCATCCCGGACAGCAGCAGCAGTAGTGCGCCCGCGAAGCCGGCTGCGATCGCGAAGCGCATTCTTCTGGACGGGTTCGCGCGGCGGGCTGCAGCGGGAATGACGCCGGCAAGCAGGGATCGAGGCTCGACGTGCTTGAGCGCTCGCAGGCTCACGGCGATGAAGGCGAGCGCTGCGACTACTCCGCCGGCGGCTCCCGCCAGCACACCCAGGGGAGACGCATGAAGCCGAAGCAGGGAGGTGCCGACCGCGTCCGCCCACCACGTCCTCAGCCCGTACAGAATGAACCAGCCATAGCCGAGGCCGCCGAGGGCGCCCGCTGCGCCGCCAACCGCGGCAAGCAGGCATCCTTCGCAGAGGAAGACAAGCTGGATGCGAGACCGGGGAAATCCGAGAGCGGCCAGCAGCCCGATCTCCCGCAGCCGCTGGTCCACGCCCAAGCGGAAGAACAACCCCGTCAGCAGCAGCGCCGACACGACCAGAAAGAAGCTGAAGTAGACAAAGTATTCGCCGAAATCGGTGGCGCCCTGCGATGCTGTCAGCGCGGCGTTCCGGACATCAAGGAGCACAAGCCCGGACTCGAACGGATCGAGGCTTGCTCGCAGACCCCTCCGAAGCTGCTGCTCCGGTACGCCGGTAATCCGGACGGATGTCAACGATCCGTATCGGGACTCCCAGAGCCGCTGTGCCGTACGCAGCGGGATGTAGGCTTTGGGCGTTGTGCGATAGAGGTCCCAATAGTCTTCATCGCTCTGCCGGATCCGCTTCAGGTCCATCGGGAAGGGCGGGTCCCAATTTTGCAGATTTTCGGCATCTGTAATTCCCGGGTAGCGCGGCGCGACGTCCCGGTCGGCGGCAAAGCCCGAGATCGGTACGATCGATTCGAG
>JADGHK010000136.1 GCA_019686145.1 Bryobacteraceae bacterium
TGGGCTTTCGCTTCCCGGCGTTTCAGCGATGGCTGACGCCGCCCCCTCTTGAGCTGGTGAAGGACGGGCGCATTTTGAGACGAAACATGAAACGTGAGCTGGTTACGGAGGGAGAGCTGATGTCGCAGCTCCGTGAACAAGGCGTGGAGGACATAACGGTGGTGAAAAGCGCGCACATGGAAAGTGATGGCCGGATCAGCGTCATACGATTCGATGAGGCGCCGCACCAGGCGCCGGAGCCAAAAGAGCTCTAGCGGCTGACATGGAAGTTCGCAAAATCGCGGTCCTTCGAGCCAACGCTGTCGGCGACTTCATCTTCGCGTTGCCTGCTCTTGAAGCGCTGCGCGCAGCGTATCCTTCCGCGGAGATCGTTCTGCTCGGCTTGCGCTGGCATCGGGTGTTCCTCGAAGGGCGGCCATCGCCGATAGACCGGGTAATCGAAGTGCCCGCGAGCCGGGGCATCAATGAAGTTACAGGCAAGGCTGAGGATCCAAAGGATCTGGACGCCTTCTTCCAGCGCATGGCTGCCGAACGGTTCGACATTGCCCTTCAGCTTCACGGCGGCGGCCGTTACTCGAATCCCTTTGTTTTGCGTCTCAAGGCGGGCTTGACCGCAGGGCTGAAAGCTCCCGACGCCATACCTCTTGACCGCTGGGTGCCCTACGTGTATTACCAGCCAGAGATCCTTCGGTATCTGGAAGCGGTGAGCCTGGTAGGCGCCACTGCGCAGTCGATCATGCCGAGAGTCGCGGTGACGGCGAAGGACTTTGCCGAAGCGGCGGCGGCGGTGCCTCGTGATCTTCATTCCGTTGTCGTGCTGAACCCTGGCGCCGGGGACGGGCGGCGCCGCTGGCCTCCGTCGCACTTTGCGGAACTCGGGGACCGGCTTTCGAGTCAGGGGCTGACGGTCGTCGTGCACGGATCCGAAAAGGATCGAAGCCAGGTGGAGAGCGTGGCAGAGGGAATGACAAGGACGCCGCTGGTGGCCTGCGGGAATCTGTCTCTCGGAGGATTGGCCGGCCTCCTGTCACAAGCGCGGCTGCTTGTTTCGAATGACTCCGGTCCTTTGCACCTCGCCGCGGCAGTGGGCGCTCCGACGCTCGGCATCTATTGGTGCGGGAACCTGATTAACGCGGGCCCGGTCGCGCGATCCTTGCACCGGCCTGTCATTTCCTGGCGTCTGAACTGCCCGCAATGCGGCCGCGATTGCGCCACGAATAGCTGCGACCATCACTGCTCGTTCGTAGCGGATATTTCCGTCGAAGAGGTATTCGCCGCGGCGAAGGAGCTTCTTGCGTTCAACCGTCCGCAGCCGTGGATCTAAGCTGCCTCGTTGCCAGCGCCCTGCTTTGCCGCTGTCACTCGCGCGTACAGAAGATCTTCGCGCGTTCCTGTGCCGGCGAGATGCAGTTCGTACAGCGTCTGATAGGTTTCGCTGGTGCGGAGCAGCTCGCTGTGGGTTCCGGTTGCTTCAATCTCTCCGTTGTTGAAGACAACGATCATATCGGCGTGAAGCACCGTTGAGAGGCGATGCGCGATCAGGAAGGAAGTGCGTCCTCGGATGACTGCTTCGGTGGCTTGCTGAATCAGTTGCTCGCTCTCGGTGTCCAGGTGGCTGGTCGCTTCGTCGAAAACCAGGATCTCAGGGTCGCGCAGAAGAGCCCGGGCAATACCGATGCGCTGGCGCTCGCCTCCTGACAGCCGTACGCCGCGCTCGCCGACAATCGTATCGTAGCCGTCGCTCGTGCGCATGATGAAGTCGTGCGCCCTGGCCACTTTCGCAGCATTCTCAATTTCTTCCCGCGAAGCGCCCGGCTTGCCGTAGGCGATGTTCTGGGCAATGCTTCGGGAAAAGAGGTCCACCTCCTGCGGCACGACGGCAATCTGACGGCGAAGGCTCTGTTGAGTGACATCGCGAATGTCCACGCCGTCGATCAGGATGGCGCCGCGCTGCGGATCAAAAGTGCGCAACAGCAGATTGATGAATGTCGTCTTGCCGCTTCCGCTGCGGCCGACGAGGGCCACGGTAGATCCTGCGGGCACGACCAGATTTACGTTTTTCAGAGTCCACTGGTCCGAGTCTCCGTAGCGGAACCAGACATCGCGGAATTCAATGCATCGGGACAGCTTCGGCAGATCCGGAGCCCCTGGCTTATCGACAATCCGGGGAGGCTCGTCAATCACTGCAAAGAGGCGCTCCGCGCGCGACATGTTGCGCCGGAGACGCGGAAAAATGATGGAGATCTGCGAGATGGGCTGGTAGGCCATCTCCTGAAGGGCTACGAAGAGAACGAACTCTCCGATTGTGCTGCTCCCGCGCAACACGAGCAAGCCGCCAAGACCGATCACCGTCACACGCCCCGCCGCGGAGAAAAACGTCTGCGCATTCTCAATGAGCGCCCATAGCCGTTCCGCGCCGTATTGCGTCGATCGCGCACGGCGGAGAAGCCTGCGCTGGCGCTCCACTTCGTCTTCCTCCCGCGAGAACTTTTTCACGGTCATGACGTTGCTTGCAATGTCATAAGACTCCTTGGCGACTTCTTCAAAGTCCTCGCTGACCTTCTGCTCGACCTCGTATATCCTGGCCGTCAATCGCCGGATTGCGAGCAGGTAGAGCGGCACCGGCAAGAGGACGGCGATTGCAATCCAGATGTTCTTGAATGCGAGAGCAATGAGAACGCCAGTGAAGATGATCGCCGGCGGAATCAACGTCTGGCCGAAGATGTCGTAGAGGATCGTATAGACCGCGGTCCCGCCCCGGTCGATACGCCCGATCAGTTGTCCGCTGTTTGACTGGTGGTGGTACAGGGCGTGCAGCCGGAGATAGTTCTCGAGCGCCCGGCATTTGATTTCGTCTTCAGTGCGGGTTGTCGTCTTGAATAGCTCGTAGTTGTAGTAAGAACGCAGCGCTTTTGTCGCTGCCGTCGCCAACAGAATGCCTCCCGCTGAGAATAGGACGGTAGACATCGCGTCTACTTTCCGGCTCGGTTCCCGGAAGTAGCCAACGAGGCTGTCGACCAGTCCCTGTGTGACGAACGGGACGGTGATCTCCAGGGCGGCAGCCGCTACGACGAGAGCCAGTAGGCTGAAAGCCTTACGGCGCTGCTCAAAGAAGAGCGCCAGGGTTCGTATCGCAGGATCATTTCGCGCTGACATTCAACTCGAGCGTCCTTGTGATGGTACCGCGTCAAGACACCACGGGTTCGTCAGGCTCTACAACAGGAATCGGGGAACGAACAGGTGAACCTCGGGAAGGTAATCTTTACTGATACTCGGTAAACTCTACAGCCTCAGTTTAGGTCGTGATGGGGGGCGAGTCAAGGCTATAGGGGATTAACACGTTTAACGAATTCTGTTGATCCCGCACTGCCGCAGGCTGCAGCAGAGATGACTTCTCGAAAGAAAGCTGTCAGACGGGCCGTGTGGTAATCGAAGGTGAAGTTCGCCCTGCGCAGCCAGATGTTGCGGCGCAGTTCGGTCAACCGGCGGGAGTCCTGAAGTTGTGAAGCCAGATGCTCCATGCTGGTGGCAAAGACTCCAATATCCATCTCCTTGGCGAGAGATTGAATGGCTACGCGGGATCCCGAGTTATCCCGCTGTATCAGCGGCAGACCAGCCGCGGCCAGGGTGCTCAATCTCGCCGGGTAGTTGAGATCGTCCCAGTTCGCCCGCATGAGATCGCCGCAATTCTCGCTTTGAAAATAATGGAGCCAGCCGGCGTCGTATTGAGACAGTTCTTCGAGCCAGCGGTCGGGATCAACGTGCTTGTGCAAATGCAGGTGCTTAGGAGCGAGCGCCAGCGTCTTTTCGATCCAGGACTTCCACTGCCCTTGCGTGAAGTCGCCGTAGAAGTGAAGGTGAACTCCGTAGCTGGCCAGTTCCGCCACATCTTTGGGATGAAGCCCGATCGGACGGCCCGGAACAACCGTATGGATCTCGCCATCGATTTCAGAAAGACGGCGTGACGGATTACCTGCAAACCAGTCCCGCTTGGGCAGATCGCCATCCAGGAGGATCGACAGCTTCGACTGAGCGCTTTGCGGAAGGACAAGGTTGAACCAATCCCGAGTCTCCTGGTTGCAGAAGATGTAGCCGTCGGCTCGTAAGTACAGATCGATGAGTTGTCCCCACGTTCCTCGTTCCAGACAAATGTAGGGGCTTTCCTTGAAGTGCCAGATGAAGGGAATGCCGGAGATTTGGCTGACGATTTCATGGACGAAGGGAACGGCTTGCCAGTTCAGCAATCCGTAAATCACGTCAGGGCGGATTCGTTCTACTGCCTGCCGCCAGCCGCTCAGCGGAATGTCTTCAATCTTGCCAAAGGGAAGAGGACCGACCCAGTTGTACCACCAGGGCTCCGGCGTCCAAAGGCCGTATAGCCTGTGCCCCCGCTCTTCGAGCGCGAGGATCCGGTCCGGATTGTAGGCCAATTCTCCTACCAGCAGGATCTTCAGCCCATCTTTATCGAAGACGGGAGCCGCATCGTTTCGAAAGCGCTCGTACAGGGTCTTTTCGTCTATATGATTGCCGGTCGTGCTATGGAAGTTGACCGGCTCTTTGACGCCGTACTGGACGCGATAGGGATTGATCCCCCCTTCCGATTCGCGCAGAACTTTGTGCCGCTGCCGGGCGTGGTCCACCCATTCGCAGGTGACTGCGCCTGTACCGATGAACTCGCCGTATTCTCTCAGGCGTCGCAAAAACATTCTTTCCAGATCGTCGGTCACCAGTTCCTCACGCGTGAGCCACCGTGCTTGATTTCTGCGATGCATCACCTGAACCGGCTGCAAGGGCTCGTTCGGGGGATTTGACAGCGAGTAGCGATTGTAATGGTGGCGGATGCCGGAGAAGGCAAGCACCGCGTTTGGGAAGTCTTCAAGGCACTGAATGAGGGAGGCTAAGTGCGTCCGATAGTAAACGTCATCGGAGGGCAGATAAGCGATGAGGGGAGCAGTCGATGCATCCAGCCCTGCATTGATTGCCGCCCCCATCCCAACGTTCCTCTCCATTCGCAGGGAGTGAATTCGCGGATCCCGCAGGTACCGGTTAATGATTGCGGGCGTCTCATCCGCCGATCCGTCGTCAATCACGAATAATTCCCAGTCTTCAAACGTTTGTGCGAGAAGACTCTCGAGGGCGCGCCGCAGGAAGGCAGCCTGCTGGAACGTGGACATGATGACCGAGACGCGAGCCTGCATTGCGGACTCTTGTCTGCACGTTTGATACCGGGGGGAACCTCCAGGCTGGCGATGGACAGCAGCCAAACGGAACACGACTTGCATAAGCGGAGAGCAGGAGGAGCCCATCCGCTCGACCACGCTCCATTCCGGGACCGAGAAGCCGCGGCTGCTGGCCGGTGAGTTGCTGCGAGCCTGTGTCGCGGGAGAATCCTGGCCCCAAGATGTGTTGAACGACCTGATCGACGCTGCGCTCTCCCCTGACGAACCGGCTGCCCGTGATGCAAGCAGCGCCTTGTTCGCGGAGCTTGTAGAGCCGCTCTGCGACAGCTTCGAACCGCGGCTGGTGAATCTGTACGTTGAGATCTTCAGCCGCGTGTGTGAGCGCGTGCTTGGCCTTAACGCTTTCCAGACCGCGGATCGTTACGAGAGGATCAGGCAGGTTCGAAGGTTTCAAACGGCCGAGGACCCGGACGCCGTGTTCGTCCTCTCACGAATCACCCTTGGCGCGGACGTCGCCGTAACCAGTGTTCTACTCGACGCTCTTCTAAAGCGTTTCCCCGAATCCGACATAGTCTTTGTCGGTCCCCGGAAGAACTACGAGTTGTTTGCCGGTCACGACCGCATCCGGCACCTCCCTCTCTCCTACGGCAGGCGTTCATCCTTGCGCGAGCGCCTTGCCCATTGGAAGGCGCTCGGGCCCCTCCTTGGGCAACCCCGGAGTATCGTCGTCGATCCCGATTCGCGGCTGACCCAGCTCGGGCTCCTTCCAATCTGCCCGGACGAGCTCTATTACTTCTTCGAAAGCCGCTGCTACGGCGCGGCGAGTTCGGATCCACTCTCTGTACTGGCGGCCCGCTGGGCAGCCGATGTCTTTGGGGTGGAAGACGCACGTCCGTTTCTCTGCCCGCAGGAGGCCGAGGCGGCGGATCCGCCGGGAACGATCGCGGTCAGTTTGGGTGTGGGCGAGAACATGGCGAAGCGCGCGCCCGACCCGTTTGAACGGGAACTGATGGAGATGCTCGCCGCGACCGGAGCTCCAATCCTGATTGACAAAGGGGCGGGCGGGGAAGAGCGCGAGCGCGTGGAACAGGTCATTGCGTCGCTGCCTCGGAATTCCCGTGTCACGGCGGTGGAAGGACCATTCGCGCCTTTTGCAGCCCGGATCGCCCGCAGCCGGCTTTACGTCGGCTACGACTCGGCGGGTCAGCACGTAGCCGCGGCTGCCGGTGTGCCTCTTGTGACCGTTTTTTCCGGCTTCACATCGGAGCGCATGTTGGACCGCTGGCGCCCTGCGGGCGCGGGAGGGCCTGTAGAAGTCGTTCGTGTGACTCAGGGAATGACAGCCGGCCAAGTCTTGCATTACACGTTCAAGGCTCTCTGTAAACTGGGGCTCTGCTCGTAACGGTCCTGGCTGGTACGAGTCCTACTAGCCGGTGAGAGGTGTGGGTGGATTGTTAAGCAACCTTTGGAGCGACAGCCTCCGGATTCTCGC
>JADGHK010000137.1 GCA_019686145.1 Bryobacteraceae bacterium
ACCGACGGCGAGCTTCCGCACCCGAGCGATGACGCCGACGCGCTCCGTCACGCTGATGGCGCCCCTGGCATCGAGCAGGTTGAAGAGGTTGGACAGCTTTAGCACCTGGTCATAGGCGGCGAGCACAGGAAAGCGCTCTTTCGGCTCGTACTGAGGGAACAAATCGAGCAGGCGCTGCGCTTCTTTCTCGTGCAGCCGGAACAGCTCCCACAAGGTGTCGACATCGGCCAGCTCAAAGTTGAAGACCGAGTGCTGGACTTCCTCCGCAAGACGGACATCCCCGTAAGAGAAGCCGGGAGCCCATTCGATCTGGTAGACGCTCTCCTTGTCCTGCAGGAAAGCCACCAGCCGTTCCAGGCCATAGGTCAGCTCCGCCGGAACGAGATCGAGGTCGATCCCGCCGCATTGCTGGAAGTAGGTGAACTGGGTGATTTCGAGGCCGTCGAGCATCACCTGCCAGCCAATCCCCCATGCCCCAAGTGTCGGCGACTCCCAATTATCCTCTTCGAACTTCAGATCATGCTTGCGCAGGTCAATACCAATCGCCTCGAGGCTCCCCAGGTACTGGTCAATCACATCCTCGGGCGCCGGCTTCAGGATTACCTGCAATTGCTGGTGCTTGTAGAGCCGGTTGGGGTTCTCGCCGTAGCGCCCGTCAGCCGGACGCCGGCTTGGTTGCACATAGGCGACACGGTAGGGCTGCGGGCCAAGCACGCGCAGAAATGTTTCGGGCGCCATGGTCCCGGCGCCGACTTCCAGGTCGTAAGGCTCCTGGATGACGCAACCGCGATCTGCCCAGTACTGCTTTAGTTTAAAGACGGTCTGCTGAAAAGAGTCCATTCGTTATAACGATTCGAGCAGGGGAGCTACAAGCAGGCGTCGCTCGACGTGATCCTCAACGAGCCGGACCAGGTACCGCCTGAGATCGGCTGCGGTGGCACGGGTCCACGTCCGTTCAGCCAGTTGTCCGATGTGGGTCGTCAACATCTCCTCTGCGATCTCCCGTGATTCGCGGCCCACCCGCAGCTCAGGCAGGAACCCGGACAGGCGCACCGCCCACAGGGCGAAGTACGTTACTGCCGGCCAGATGCCATCAATCGGATGTGCCGCCAAATGGCCCGTTACCGCAAGGAGCAGGCGGAAAAACTTCTCACTCGGCTCCTCGGGCGGCAGCAACTGCTCGGCCAGTTCGGCTATGAAATCCAGCGCAATGCCCGTCTCATAACCAGCCTGCAGCTCAAATTGAGAGCGCACCAGCTCGCATGAGAACAAGTTCACCAGCTCCCGGTTCTCGCGCTGGTAATACGTCATTCTCACTTGCGAGAGCCGCTCCAGCCCGGCGCCAAAGCTGCTCTTCGGGCGCCTGGCCCGCTTCGCCACACCACGGAGCTTACCCTGATCCCGAGTGAAGAAGCTGACAATCAGATCCGCTTCCTGGAAAGGATACGTCCGTAGAATATACGACTCGCTCACACGAGCCGGCATATTGGCTTCGCGCGCAAGAAATCAGGTTATCACATTGCGGTTCAGAGGGATCAGCGCGCGGCGCAATATCCGGTTCGCGCTATCTCAGCGGACCGGAAATCGAGACCGGTAGACAATGAGAAGGTGTCCTTCAGACAGTTGCCACTCGTAGCACTGCTCGCCCTCGCTCTGACAGCTCCTGCCGTTGCCGATCAGATTACGTTCGCCAACGGCGACCGAATCACAGGATCCGTAGTGAAATCAGACGGTAAAGTTCTTGTTCTGCAGTCCGAATACGCCGGGACCATCACCGTGCCATGGGATGCCGTTGTCGAGATCGTTTCTTCGGCCCCGCTGAACTTCGGCCTTCAGGACGGCCAGAAATTGTTCGGCACGGTGAAGGGAAGCTTGGAAGGCTTTGAGATTATGAGTCAGGACGCCGGACTCATCAGGACGACGAAAGAAGCCATCCAGTACATTCGCTCGGAAGCCGAGGAAGCCGCCGCCCAACGCTACGTCAACCCCAGCCTGATTGATTTATGGGCCGGCAGCCTGAGCCTTGGCTACTCCTCCACGCAGGGCAACGCCGACACCAGCACGGTGAACGTGAATGCCTCGGCGGTCCGAGAGACGCTCCGGGACAAGATCACGCTCCACTTCACAAGCCTTTATGCGAGCAACAACACCCTAGGTCCGTCGGTTGTGACGGCAAACGCGATCCGTGGAGGTTTCGCCTACAACATCAACATCTCGCCGCGGCTCTTTGTATTTGGTTCCACGGATATGGAATTTGACAGGTTCCAGGACCTGGACCTCCGCATCGCCCCGGCGGCTGGATTCGGCTACAAGCTCATGGACCGGTCCGCAACGAAGCTGGAGCTGAAGGGCGGTGGATCGATGAACCGCGAATTCTTTGCAACGGGCCTGAACAGAACGTCCGGCGAAATTTTGCTTGGCGAGGAGCTGTCCCACGCGCTGAGCGAAAGAACCTCCGTAAAGCAGATGATGACCGTTTACCCGAACTTCACTCGGACGGGAAGCTATCGCATCAACTTTGACGCGTCGACGGAAACCGCCTTGTGGAAGTGGCTGGGCTGGCAGGCGGCAATCAGCAGCCGGTACCTCAGCAATCCCGTACCGGGACGCAAGAAAAACGACCTCATCTTCACGACCGGGTTCCGGATCAGCTTCGCAAAGTAAGAGCAGCGCCGGTTCTTTCCACCCGTGCCGCTCGGCCGGAAGGCCACTTGGCCGGTGCTATACTGCCAGTCGAAGTCTTATGGCTACGTCACAATCCCCAGCACCGGAGGCGGCGCCGGTCTGCGAACTCGTCCAAACGCTGAGCGATGGCACGAAAGTAAAACGGCGTCTGCGGCGAATGCGCGCCTGCAATGAGAAGGATGCGAAGGGCAAGATCTGTGCCGGGCACTTAAAACGCTGGTACTTCTTTGGCGAAGAAATCAAGCGGCTGTTTGGAGAAGAGGCCGAGATCTACCGGTGTGAAAACTGCAAGACTCTTTACCTGCCGAATCCGGATGAGACGCCGAGAAGCGGAACCCTAGCCTACTAGCTAGAGAAAAAGCCGCACGGAAACCGGTTTGAGATGAGTCCGCGAAGAGCCCGGCTTCGGATGCGGCCCGCCCCTGCATTGGGGCTGGGATCAGGCGTCAGCGCGTCTGGATACAGACAACCCGCTTGCTACGTCATCCCTGGTGTGGCCCGCGTCCAAATCTCCAACACCACGAATGCCAGACCACCACTGATACCGAGATCCCTGGTAAGGTCGAAACGTTCCTTCCTGCTAAAAAAAACCCCTCTGCAGCAACCTGCAAACGGCTGAAAGAGCGGTTTCTAGATCAAAACACCGGCTCCCGCAAGCACGCTGCCGCCAGCCGCTCGCTTCCCCCGCCTGCCTGTTGATGCAGAGGGCAGGTTTCAAGGTCACTTCATCAATTCGGAATTGTTTCTAGCAATTGTGCTACCAGAGTTAGAGATGCCTCAAGTTCCTGCTCATAATACGGGGCTTATCGATGTTCATCGAGTGGCCATTCTGAGACGCCGCCGCAGAGCGTGTGTCATTGTGACACAATCAGAGACCGATGCGTCTCGCTGTCGTTCTCGTTCTGATGCTATTGCCCGGAATCTTAGCAGCTCAGGATTCCTCTGCAGCAACGTCCTCTGAGGAGGAGAGCTTTCGAGTCTACACGGAAGCGCCGCGGCTTTTCCTGAATGCCCGCCGCTTGCGCCTGCTGAAACGGGAGCGCGAGCGCGAATCGATTCGATGGCAGCAGTTTGAGCTCCTGATGACCGGCGGTGCAGCGATGCCGGAACCCGGCTTTGCCAACGCTCTCTTTTACCGAGTCACCGGGGATGCCCAAGCCGCGCGACGGGCCATTGAATGGGCATTGACGTCCGATGCCGACATTCGCCAGCAGGCCATCGTTTATGACTGGTGCTCTGACGCTCTCACTGCCCCGCAGTCCGAGAGCCTCCGCGCAAAGCTGACCCAGTCCCTCGAACGGACCGCCCAAGCCGCCGACCTTCCGACTGTGCGATCCCGGGCGTTAGCCGCAATCGCTCTCGCGGGTGAGGACGCCGATCTCGCCGAACGGGTCCTGCGAGGGATTGTGCTGGAGTGGTGGCGTTCCTCCGTCAGCCAGGACTTGAAGCGAGGCCGTGTCCCGTTCCAACCCGACGACACCCTCGCGCTTCTCGAACTGCTTCACGCCACCCGCGATAACTTGAAAATCGATTTGCGGGATTCAGCGCCGCGCTTCTTCAAAAACCTCCCCGCCTTCGAGCTTCTCCGTCACTATCCGAGCCCGTGGCCGGCAGCCGAGAACGAGTACCGGATTCCGATGTACTCCGGGAAAAGAGATCCGGACATCCGGCAATCGGTGCTCGCCCGCGCCGCTGAGCTCGCGCTGGTCGCCTATGACGCCAATGCAACGGAGCACCAATTCGTCCAAGGGTGGCTCATCCACGATCGCTTCCTGATGCGAAGCCCTTTCGGCATTCCGTACGAATTTCTGTGGGCAAACCCGTACCAGCCGGGATTGAGCTATTCGCACATGCCACTCTCCTTCCATGATCCCGAGAAGGAAGGAGGCGTCCTTCTGGCGCGCTCGACATGGGATGAAGACGCGTCGTGGTTTGGCTATGTCGATGGGCAGATTCAGTCGTTTACTCAAGGCAGGCGGACCGAGCTGAGTCTGGAAGCGTTGGAGCAGCCGCTGAGGCTGGGAAGCATCGCCGTCACCTCGCGGCTGGACCTCACGGTAGGCCCGGAGGCTCCTGAGATGTTCTACTTCATCGGCCTGAAGCCCCGAGCCTCTTATGAAGTCGAAGTGGAAGGCGAAGAGAAGCGCGAGGAGCAGGCAGATGCAGGCGGAATTCTCGCACTGAAGCTGCCGCTAAGGGCCGAAAAGCCTGTGCGCATCCGCGTCAGGCCCCGCTCGTCCAACCACAAATAGACCTATTTCACGAAGACGATCTGGCCGAAGCGAGCCGGATTGTGCGGATTCGGTCTGTCGAAGCCAGTGTCAGACCAGACGCTCAGGCGGCGGTCCGGCTCCACTCCATCCCAGCGATTGATATTGGCCGTCCAGACGGCGCCCGGCTGCGGCGGCATCTTCCCGCCCAATTCCTCGAAATTCCGCCATGGTATCGCCAGTTCGAGGCTCCACTCCGAGTCTTTGTCGCCCCGGGCATTCAACGTCCCTCTCAGGTCCGTCGCAAGCTGCACGCCAGTAAAGTCGTAGCGTTTTAGCAGCAGCTGAGGAAACGCGTAAAAGTAATCGTAGAGGACCGCACGGGCATTCATCTCGAGCCCGTAGTAAAAGCTCTGCTGCGGCTTCGGATTGAGGAAGATCTCAACTGCATCGTCGCGATACGTCGGGTCATCGCGTTGGTCAAACATCGCTGTAATGTCCTGATCCTCACAGTCGTACGCCACGTACAGATGCTCGTCGTCCCAGAGAAGCCGCACGAGGGTCTTCTGTTTCGCGCCCCGCTGCTCCCACGGGAAGAGAAGCGTGACTGGTTCAGCGGCCTTCCAGGCCTCGTCCGATAGCTTGCCGTCGACAATGATGCGGGAAGACGCCCGCTTCACCTCGACTTTAGGAATTGGGGGAAGAGTACGGGAAGGCTGTTGTGCAAGAAGAAAGGAAGCCGCCGCGAAAAACGGGAAGAGTTTCATAAAGGGGCCGGTCCAGGCCCCTATTTTATGACGAAAGCGATTTTGCGACTTCGAGCGCAGCCTCGTAATTCGGATGGTCGGCTACTTCCTTCACATACTCGACGTGGCGTACCGTGTCGTCCTTATCGATCACAAAGATCGCCCGGCTTTCCACGCGCCACTCCTTGATCAGCGTGCCGTAGTTGGTGCCGAAGGATGCGTTCTTGTGATCCGAAAGCATTTTGATGTTGTCGACGCCGAACGCGCCGCACCACCGCTTCTGAGCGAAGGGCAGATCCATGCTGATGGTGTAGACGTCGATGCCGTTGAGCTTTGCCGCCTCCTCGTTGAAGCGCTTCGTCTGCATGTCGCAGACCGGTGTGTCGAGCGAGGGAACGACGCTGAAGATTCGCACCTTCCCGCTCGTATCACTCAACTTTACCGGCTGAAGGCTCAAATCGGTAACTTCGAAATCCGGTGCTTTATCACCCGGCTTGATCTCGGGTCCGACAAGGGTCAACGGGCTTCCTTTGAACGTAGTCGCGCCTGGTCTGTCCATTGCTGCCTCCTCTGTAGAACTTGAAAAACAGCGGAAGCATCATTGTAGCAACTCGACGAACTTGTCCACGTTGTTAACGGGAAGCTCGCAGGCGTAATCCTTGCAAACGTAAGCCGTCGTTCGGCCTTCGATCGGATGCATCTCCCGTGTAGCAGGCAGAAGAGCGGCAAACTGCTCCCGTTCCTCGTCACTGCCGATCAGCATCACGACCGTGTGCGGAAGGAAGTAGCGGCGCAGAGCGGACAACATCTGCTGCGTCTCAGCAGAATCACGCGCGCCAACGAAAATTACCTGCTTTACGGCGGACCGGCTGAAGTCGAGCGCTACGAGCATCTGGGGAACGGCAGCCCCCGCCGTGCTGAGCCGGGAGGCAAAAGCATCGAGCGCACGCTCAGCCGACTCGCGCAAAGCCTGATGGCCGGTAAAGTGAGCCAGCCGCAGCAGATTCAATACGGCAATCGAGTT
>JADGHK010000138.1 GCA_019686145.1 Bryobacteraceae bacterium
GAATGTAGGTCCGAGCGCTTGAACGAGATGTTCTGTCAACGACGCTGCCGACGCCTCCGCGCGAAGGACAACAAAGGCGACAATGCACTCGCCTCGCAGTTCGTCCGGTACGCCGATGACAGCGGCCTCAGCGACTGCGGGGTGTTGCATCAATGCATCCTCGACCTCAGCCGGACCCACCTTCCGCCCGGCGATGTTCATCGATTCATCGGCCCGGCCGTGCAGGTACCAACACCCGTCCGAGTCGACGCTTGCCCAGTCGCCGTGATACCAGACGCCCGGCCAGCGGGACCAGTAGGTGTCGAGATAGCGCTGCGGATCGTTCCACACGCCCCGGGTCATCGAAGGCGCGGGCCGCGTACACACCAAATAGCCCATCTGCCCGCGGACGGGCCGTCCGGAATCGTCCACAACCTCAACGGCCATTCCCGGAGCCGGCCCGCCGAGCGTGCTCGGCTTCAGCGGCTGTATCGGCAGAGGAAAGAGGAAACAGCCGACGATTTCCGTGCCGCCGGAAATATTGATGACGGGGCAGCGGCGCTTGCCAACGGTCTCAAAGTACCAGAGCCACGAGGTATCGTCCCAGGGTTCGCCGGTCGATCCGAGCAGGCGTAACGATTCCATGGCGTAGCCCTTCGCCAGTTCTCCGCCCTTCCGCATCAGCATCCGGATGGCCGTAGGGGACACGCCGAGAGTGGTGATCCTATGACGCTCAACGAGATGCCACAAACGATCCGGCTCCGGAAAGTCAGGAGCGCCGTCATAGAGAAAAATCGTTCCGCCGAACGTATGATTCCCAATGATCGTCCACGGCCCCATCATCCACCCGATATCGGAGAGCCAGAAAAACCGGTCGTTCGGTTGATGATCAAAGGCCAGCCAAATCTCCTTTGACATCTGAGCGATCGCCCCCGCATGGGTGTGCACAGTACCTTTGGGCTTGCCCGTTGTCCCGGAAGTGTATAGGATCAGCGCGCGATCTTCGGATTCGAGAGGCGCCGTCTCAAACTCGTCAGGCTGCCCCGCGATCAGATCGCTGTACGTGGTATCGCGGGCCGGCAGCAGGACGGAAGGACCGCGATAGCGAAGTACGACGACACGTTCCACGGACGAGCCCTTGATTGACTCATCCACCTTCTGCTTGAGCGGCAGCAGCTTGCCGCGGCGCTCGATGGAATCCGCCGTGAAGACGACGCGTGCGCCCGAGTCCTGCAGCCTCGTCGCGATCGCATGCGTGCCAAAGCCGGCGAAAATCGGCACGGCGATCACGCCGAGCTTGAACGCAGCGTACAGAATGGACACCACCTCCGGAACCATGGGCATGCACAGGGCGATGCGGTCGCCTTTCTGCAGCCCGATTGCCCGTAGCGCGTTCGCCAGCCGGTTGGTTTCCTTCTGCAGGTCCGCGAACGATACTGTCCGGGTTTCGCCGTTCTCTCCCTCCCAGATCATCGCAGGATTCGGCTTCGAGACATGGCGGTCCAGGCAGTTGTGGGCGATATTCAGTTTGCCGCCCAGAAACCACTGCGCCCATTCCACGCCCCGGGATTGGTCGAGCACCTGCTCATATGGAGCAAACCATGCGATCCCAGTTTCCTTCACCATGGCGTCCCAGAACTGCTCAAGGTTTTCCCGGGAATAGCGGAGGAATTCTTCGCGGTCTGAGAAACCGAGCTTGCGGAGGAAGCGCCACACGTTCGTGGACTCCACGTATTGTTCGGAGGGTTTCCAGACCCACTCGCTCATTGCCGCGTCGCCTCCTTGCTGCGCACAACAGGCCTCTGCATCTCAAAGCGGTCGGTTGTGCGAACGTACGTCGACCCGGCCATTCGGCCGATCGGGCGCAGTTTGTCAGGATCCACTTTGTAGTCGCTCACAAGAGCGTCGTCAATGTGGAAGCGCAAAACCTCGCCAAGGACAATGCTGCCTCCCAGCGGTTTATCGCTCACGTGAACCACCTGCAGAAGGCGGCATTCCATCTGAACGTGAGACTCCGCCACGCGCGGCGGGCGGATCAGATCGCTCGGAACTGGCGTCAGGCCTGATTCGAGAAATTCGTCGATCTCCGGAGGAAACTCCGCGGAGCAAATGTTCATTTGCTCCGCAAATTCCTCCGATACCACGTTCACAACAAACTCACCCGTGGCTTCGATATTGTGAAGCGTATCCTTCCTCTTCCCGTCACTGCCTCGCACCATCGGGCTAAAGCAGACAACCGGAGGATTGGCGCTGACGGCGGTGAAGAAGCTGAAGGGGGCGAGATTGCGGACACCGTCGGGACTGACGGTGGAGACGAACGCGATCGGGCGCGGCACAATCACGCCGATCATCAGCTTGTAAATGTTAGAAGAATCGTGCTCCGCAGGGTTGATAATCACTTGATCTCCGCAGCTGCAGATGGCATCCAGCTCATCCAGTAATCCTTCCACTCCACCTCTTCCCCGGCAGGAAGCACGTGGATCGGATTCAGGCCATCGAGCATGACTGCGTACTCGTCGGTTCGCGTCTTGCGATGCTGATTGGCGAGCGCTTTCGGGTGCGGCCCGTGGTGAATCCCGCGGGGATGAAGAGTGGCCATACCCGGTTTGATGTTGTCTTTACTGAAAAAGTCGCCGTCGTGATAGAAGAGGAATTCGTCGTAGTCCGTATTCCGGTGGAAAAAGGGAACACGCAGTGCGTCCGGGTCCTCTTCGAGCGGCCTCGGGAGGAAGCTGCAGATGACGGCGCCATTGGTGACGAACGTAGTGTGAGCGCTCGGCGGCAGATGGGCCCGATGACTCATCACCGGACGGATATCGCGCATGTTGAGCTTCCAGACGGTGAGGTCGCCTTTCCAGCCGACCACATCAATCGGATTCCACGGATAGACGACGGTAGAAAGCTCATCCTCGGCCTTGATACGGACTTCCCACTCGCGGTTGTCGTTAAGATGCGGTGAGGGTTCGGGAGTGACGATGACCGCTGGATCGTACAGGGCATGCTGCCCGATCAAGCCCTTCTCCGGCGGATCAAACTCACCCTTGGATTGGACGATCAGGAAAAAATTGTCACGCGTTTCCGGGATGAGCCGGTAGGTGACTGCACGAGGCAGCACAATGTAATCACCCGGCTCAAAGGAGAGAGGCCCGAAATCGGTTTCGATCATCCCTTTCCCGCGATGCACAAAGAGCAGTTCATCTCCGTCGGCATTCCGGTAATAAAAGGGCATCGGTTCCGCACGCCGTGAGACATAAATCTTGATGTCGTCGTTGCCGAGAAATGCAACGGGCATGCCTAGAGGAGATTCGAGATCGGAGGGGCGAAGCTTGTTGAGGTCAAAGCAGTGGGGGCGAAGCTTGCCTTCGAAGCGAATCCAACCGGTGGGAGGATGGGCATGATAGAGGTGCGCGGTCCTGCCATAAAAGCCTTTCCGGCCGTGCTCCTCTTCATACGTACCCTCGGGAATTCCTACATGCGCCTGACGGGCATGTCTGCCTTTCTTTAGCGGGTGCATCGTTTCCTGTCCTTTCTGACGCGGAAAGACTCGAACCGCCGGTCCCCAGAGGTTCCAAACTCATTATGTGCGTGTTTGCTTCGATTTATCAACACCACAAATTTGTGGTGTGGCAATTGATTTCAGGTGCATAATGAGGGTAGAGAGAAGGCTCCGATTCCGGGAGGAGTGCGATGAAACGGCCCAGTTCGGATCCAAACCAACGGCACGCCGTATCCGCCACGCCAGGCCTCACCACGACCGAAGCGCCCTTTGTCGAGGAAGCCAAGTCAAAGGGCGAACTCTACATTCACCAGCCGTACGAGCTCTACTCGGAAGAGAATCATGAAACGTGGCGGCGTCTTTATTCACGGATGCTGCCTCGTTGGAGGCAGTTTGCGAACTCCCGCTTCCTTGAAGGCATTGACGCACTGCGGCTGGACCCGGAGCGCGTGCCAAAGCTTGAGGATGTGAACCGCTTTCTTTCCCCTCTCACGGGCTTTCGCGCGAAAGCGGTGAGCGGTTATATTCCGGCATTTCTCTTCTTTGATTGCCTGCGCAATCGCGAGTTCCCAACGACCATCACCATCCGCCGGTCCGACAAACTGGACTATCTCCCGGAGCCCGACATCTTTCACGACATTGCCGGTCACGTCCCGATGCACACGGACTGTGCTTTCGCCGATACGCTTGTCCGGTTCGGCGATTGCGCCCACACCGCCGTAGAAATGGCGGCTGAGATCAGGAACGAGGCCGAGCAGTTGCGCGTGCTCACGAGCATCGTGAAGGCGACGGCCCGATTCTTCTGGTTCACCGTGGAATTTGGATTAATGCGATCCGGCGCGGGGCTGAAGGTGTACGGCAGCGGACTTTTGAGCTCGTACGGAGAAATCGGCCATTCCATCGAATCGCCTGACGTACAGCGTTACCCGATTCAACTGGAGTGGGTAATCAACCAGGCTTTCGAGATTCACCACTACCAGCCTTTGCTTTTCATCGTTGACTCCTTCGACCATCTGTTCAGCCTGGTGGACCGGCTCGAAAAGTGGATGCGCGAAGGCCGCCTCAACAACGTGGCGCCGGGAGAGCCCGAGGTGAACGAGACAGATTTGCGGAGCTTTCTCAGAGCGGCCTGAACGATCTCAGATGGTGATGCCGACCGACCACAGAAGGTACGCAACGGCCTGCCGGAAGTAAAGTTTCCATCTGCCGAATTCGCTTCGCGGTCGGGAAGGACGCGGTGAGCCGTAGACGGTAAGACCTCGGAACTCGAGCATCTTCTTGGCGCGGAAAATGTGGTAGCCGTCGCTGACAAGAATCAGCGAATTCAGGCCCATGCGGCGCATGATCTCACCGACAGCGGCGACGCTGTGCACCGTGCTCTCCGCGTCTTTCTCGACGATGATGTCCTCGGAAGGAACCCCTTTCGTAATGAGGTAAGCCCGGCCCACTTCTCCCTCCGTAAACAAGGGATCGCCGCCCGCTCCGCCCGTCGTCAGGATGCGGCTGGCCAGTTTCCTCTGGTAGAGATCCAGCCCGTGATCGAGGCGCGCCCGAAACACTGGCGAGGGCCTTCCATGGTATTCAGCGGCTCCCATGATGACAATCACATCGGCCGGACGTGCTTCATCAACGAACGACTGCTTCTCAATCTGTGCCGCGATGTATGTGAGGTAGCCGCCAAGTGAAAGCGCCAGCAGCCCGACTACCCAAAGGACCCGCTTCATTCGTACAACTTAGAGTAGCTTACGTTGGGCAGAGCCCGCAGAGAATCCACGCGAAATGGTTCTCCGCCCGAGGGCGTCTCCGTGAGAGGGTAACATCGATGCATTTGAAACCCATTCACGAGCAGGCTGTTGTCATAATGGGCGCTTCAAGCGGAATCGGCCGCGATACGGCCCTCCGTTTTGCCCGGAAGGGGGCGTGTGTGGTGGCTGCAGCGCGAAGCGAAAGCGGCTTGCAGTCACTGATCAATGAGATCCGGCAGCACGGCGGGCGGGCGATCGCCGCCACGTGCGACACAACAAATGAGGAGCAGGTTCGAAACGTCGCGGAACTTTGCGTGCAGGAGTTCGGCAGGATCGACACCTGGGTGCAGCTCGCGGGTGTTTCTCTGTATGCCAGGTTTGAGGATACGACGATCGACGAGTGGCGGAGAGTCGTCGATGTCAACCTGAACGGGCAGGCCCTTGGAGCGATGGTTGCGCTGCCGCATCTGAAGAGGCAGGGAGGGGCGCTCATCTGCGTATCATCGGTAGAGTCTCGCCGGGCTTTGCCTTACCAGGCGGCATACGCAGCCTCCAAACATGGGGTCAAGGCAATGTGCGAGGCGCTCCGTATGGAGCTGGAGCACGAGGGCGTTCCCGTCAGCGTGACGGAAATCATACCGGCATCGATCAACACTCCGCTCTTTGAGCACGCCCGGACGAAGCTGGGAGTCCAGCCCCAAGGTGCTCCTCCAATCTATCCTCCTGAAGCCGTTTCCAAGGCGATTCTTTACGCTGCCGAGCACCCTGTCAGGGAACTGCCGGTGGGCGCGGCTGCTTCGGCTCTCATTGCCGGGGAGAATCTGTCACCGGCCATGATGGACAGGCTGCTGGAGATGTTCGCTTTTGAGAAGCAGCTCACGGACCGGCCTAAGCCTGCAACGGTCGACAATCTCTTCGCGCCCATGGAAGGAATGGACCGGGTGAAGGGCAACCTGAAGGAATCGAGGCCGTTCAGTGTTTATACGTGGATGATCACGCACCCCGGTTTTGTTGGCGCGCTGGCGATGGCAGCTGCCGGGACCGCTGCGATCATGACCCGCGGCGTCGGCCGGGAAGTACCGAGCCGGGAACGGGAGGTCCGGCCGTCCGTACGCCACACGATGAGTCACCGCGAACGCAGCAGATCGATCGCTCAGGTCTAAGGGACATGGAGCTACGTGGCCATGTGCTACTGTTTGATCGATGGCAGTGCCTGGCCAAACGACGCAAGTCATAACCAGCGCCCGGAACCCGCAATTGAAGGATGTGAGGCGGGCCGTTGCGCAAGGCGGCTTGACAGAGGACGGTTACGCTGTTGCCGAGACTTTCCATCTGCTTGAGGAAGCAATCCGGAGCGGGTGCGAGATCAAGGCAATCCTTGCTTCGGAGTCGGCCCAGGCTGCTGTAACAAGGCATCTTCCTCCCTCCCGCAGGCTGCG
>JADGHK010000139.1 GCA_019686145.1 Bryobacteraceae bacterium
GCACTCTTCCATCCCGGCGGCATCGTCGAGCCTGAAAGGGTTGTGGCTGTACGGGTCAGTTACAAGAAGCTGAACCTTACGAGTATTGGCGTGTCCGCGACAAACTTCGCCGATGTCCGCAACGTGCGCGATGTCTTTGAAAAGGCCGCCATCCTGAAGGAGGCAGACCTCAACTACATGGCGGGCGACACTCCGGTACGGCTTGCTGGCGCGCAAGTGTCGCTCGAATGGTTCGACGTTTTCGGAGCCAGGCCCCATCTCGGCCGGGTGTTTCTGCCGGAAGAGGATCAGCCAAACGCGAACCAGGTGGCGGTGCTGGCCTTCCCTGCCTGGCAGCGGCTGTTTGGAGGCGATCCGCACATCGTCGGCAAGACAATCGAGTTGAACCAGAAACCGTATCGGGTCGTGGGCGTCATGGAGCCAGCGTTCCGGTGGCCGGCGCAAGCTGATATCTGGGTCCCTCTGGGACTGAGCGCCGCCGATATGAGCGAGCAGAACCGCTTCAACGAGAGTTACTTTGGCGTCGCCCGCCTGCGCCCCGGACTGACGCTCGATCACGCCAACGCCGCTGTGCAGGTTCTTGCAGATCGCGTCCGCAATAACGGGACTCCCGGCGGAACCTACGCCAAGAACTCTCTCTGGGACCTGTTCTGCGTACCGATCACGGATTTCATCGCGGGCAATGCGAAGATGCCGATGCTGATTCTCCTCGGCGCCTCAGCGATGGTGCTCCTTATCGTCTGTGCGAACATCGCAGGACTCATGCTCGTGCGCGCCTCCGTTCGCGCTCGGGACTACAGCATTCGAACGGCTTTAGGAGCCGGATGGCGGGATCTGCTGAGAAGCATCTTTGCAGAGGGGGCCGTGCTCGCCGCCTGCGGTGTCTCCCTTGGCCTTTTGCTCGCCTTTGGCGGCATCCGGGCCATGACCCGCTAGCGCCCGAGCAGATCACGCTGGCGCTCAAAGTTCGAATTGATATCTACGTCCTTCTGTTCACCCTGCTTGCCGGCATCGCTTCCCTGATCCTGTTTAGCGCCGGGCCGGCCTGGCAAATCTGGAGGCAGTCGCTTCACGATCCACTGAAGGAAGGGGGCCGAGGAGGCACGGATACTTCGTCACGCCAGCGTTTGCGTACAACTCTCGTCGCTGGTCAGGTGGCAGTTGCGCTCATCCTGCTCGTCAGCACGGGCATTTTGCTAAGAACTCTGGCGAACCTGCAACGGGTAAACGTCGGGTTTCAGCCGGAAGGAGTCATGACGGGAATGCTTGCGCTGCCGCCGGAACGCTATCAGGCACCAGAAAGCCGGGTTGCCTTCCTGCGGGAACTGGCGGCACGGCTCGCCGCGCTCCCGGGCGTCACGTCAGCAGGCGTAGGCGCTCCCTATCCTTTCAGCGGCGGCGGTGCGTCCGGTTCGTTCAACATCGAGGGACGGCCTCAAACGCCTGGCGATCCCGGCCCGCATGGCCACATCCGATATGTGAGCCCTGGCTACTTCACCACATTGAAAATCCCCCTGCGAGCCGGACGCTACTTCACCCATGACGACCGGCAGGAGACGCAGCCCGTCGTCATTATCGACGAAATCCTGGCAA
This sequence comes from Bryobacteraceae bacterium, assembly GCA_019686145.1. GTDB lineage: Bacteria > Acidobacteriota > Terriglobia > Bryobacterales > Bryobacteraceae > JADGHK01. The sequence goes on from JADGHK010000139.1 coordinate 1,594, forward strand.
AGCAGTACTGGCCCAACGAGGATCCGATCGGCAGGCGCATGCGTCGCGGCAGCCGGCCTTGGGCGACGATCGTCGGCGTGGTTGGAGCGGTCCGGCACTCCGACCTCATAGGCGAAGCAACGAAAGGAACATACTATTACCCGATCTACCAGCAGCCCGTCCCGTTTGCAGGCGTGTTAGTTCGAACGCAAGGCGACCCCGCTCTCCTGGCTGGTCCGATTCGTCATGTGGTACGGTCCATCGATCCCAGACAACCGGTCGATCGCCTCAAGACCATGCCGGATCTGATATCGGCTTCGCTGACCGCAAGAAGGTTCGCCGTCACGATGCTCGGATTCTTCGCGGTGTCTGCGCTTCTGCTGGCGACGCTCGGCTTGTACGGCGTCATCAGTTACTCAGTTACTCAGCGCACGAGGGAGATCGGGATTCGGATGGCGCTCGGCGCCGAGAAAGGCACGGTGATTCAAATGATCATCGGACAGGGTCTGCGGCTGGCGGCGGCAGGCCTGCTCATGGGAGTCGCCGGCGCGTTGGTTGCGGCGCGCTTGTTGCGAACGCAACTGGTCGGTGTGGATTCCTTCGATCCGGTCACGTTCGGAGCCACGGTGCCGGGTGTGATACTGGCAGCCCTTCTCGCAACATATTTGCCCGCGAGGCGCGCCGCACGTGTCGATCCCGTTGTCGCTCTTCGACACGAGTAAGATCGAATCGATCCTCTTTCGGAACCTGCTGACACCTTCCAATGGACGAAGCGAACACGTTTCAGTAACGTTTCGCTTTCCGTTCCATGCAAACTCACGCGTGGAGAGAACTGCAACGATTCGCAGCGGCCCTTCATCCAAGCTTAAGGGGTGTGTGAAAAACAATCTTTCGCCGAATCGTGCTCTCAAAAGTGGGATGATGGAAGAGAGCCGCGACGCAGATCTGCTACGGCTTTACGCGCTGCCTTTAACACGAAAAGTTCTGCGCAGATAGGAGCAGATTCCGGTTGGCATCGACGTCAGCAGTCCCACGAGACGCACAAGCGAAAGCTGCTGACCTAAAGCCCGCGAAACAGGCTACGGCATTCCCAATCAAGAACCGAACTCGCCGCGAGGATCCCGGTAACTATCATTGAAGGCCTCTTGGAAGACATGGGCTGGGATTGTTAACGCTCAACAACTTGACCCTGGGTATCGGGAGATATACAAGACATAAGGAGCGCGTTTCGGTTCAGGTCCGAGTATGTTCTTCGGGTGCGAAACATCTGGCTACATGCCCGCCGACATCTGCCGGAATCAGGGGATACCAGTTCTGTGAATAATCGTACTATCAACAGCCCCCAACACGAAGCCAAATTTGTGCATCGCGAGAAAGAGCTGGCGGATTTCGTCGAAAACGCTCGGGTTGCACTTCAATGGCTGGCGCTGGACGGAACCATTCTATGGGCGAACAAGGCGCAGCTGGAGCTCGTCGGGCATGAACGCGGAGAATACGTTGGCCGGAGCATCCGGGACTTCCACGTGGACCGGGCGGTCATTGATAAATTTCTTAGCCGGCAGCAACGGCATGAAGATCTCAACGGCTACGAAGCCCGCATGCGCTGTAAAGACGGCTCAATCCGCCATGTGAGAATCGCGTCCCGCCTTTACCGGGAAGATAACGGCTCGCTCCGCACCCATTGCACTACTTTCGACATCACCGAAGAAAAGCGCTCGAAAGAGCTCGAGGAGCGTCTTGCGGCAGTGGCGGAGCTGTCCAATGATGCCATCATCAACCAGGATTTGAACGGTGTCATCCAAAGCTGGAACCGGAGCGCAGAACGGATCTTCGGGTACACGGCGGACGAGGTAATTGGAAAACCGATCAGCATCCTCGCGTTGCCGCACGAGGAGGATGAAACGCCGAAACTCCTCGACCGGATTCTCCAGGGTAAGCGGATTGAGCAGTACGAGACACGAAGAAAGACGAAGCACGGACAAATCATCTCAATCTCCCTGGCGGTCTCGCCAATTACGGACGCATCGGGGAGAACCGTCGGGGCTTGCAACATTGCCAGCGACGTCACGGAATCGAGGCGGACAGTGGAAATTCAGGAGCGGCTCGCCGCGCTTGTCGAGTCTTCCGACGACGCAATCATCGGCGAGGACTTGAATGGCATCATCCAAAGCTGGAATCGGGGAGCGCAGCGGATCTTTGGTTATAGGGCAAATGAGGTGATTGGAAAGCCCATCACGATCCTGGCTGTGCCTGGGCGGCTTGACGAAATACCACAGATTCTCGAGCGAATTGCCCGTGGCGAGAGGGTGGACCACTTCGAAACGCAGAGGAAAGCGAAAGATGGCCGAATCCTGTTTGTCTCCCTGACGCTTTCGCCGATACGGGACGGGACCGGAAGAATCATCGGCGCATCAAAGATCGCGCGGGACATCACGGAAAGGGTGCAGGCGGAGGAGGCGCTTCGCGAGGCAAACGCGGCGCTCATCCGCGCTAATGCCGACCTCGAACAGTTCGCTTATTCAGCGTCCCACGATCTCCGGGAACCCCTGCGAATGGTTGCGTCATACAGTGAATTGCTTAAACGGAGGTTCGGCAGTGAGCTGGACGAGACCGGAGAGTTGTATATCCGCTACGTCGTCGAGGGCGCGCACCGGATGGAGAAGCTTCTCAAGGACCTGCTAACGTATATCCGGATATCAAAGGAGCGTGCGGAGCCGGCAGAAGAAGCGGACGCCAACTACGCCCTGGAGCAGGCTCTCGCGAATCTGCAGGCCGCCATAACAGCGAGCAGCGCCTGTATTACCCACACAGCCCTTCCCAAAGTGCATATACAGTCCTTTCAGCTGGAACAGGTCTTTCAAAACCTCATAGGGAACGCGATACGCTACCGCCGGGAGGAGACGCCAGAGATCCATGTTGCGGCCGAACTTCGCGGGCAGGAATGGGTGTTCTCCGTCAAAGATAACGGTATTGGCATAAGCCCGAAGTACAAGGACCGGATCTTTGGCATGTTCAAGCGGCTCCATACGTCCTCCGACTATCCGGGCACCGGAATGGGGCTCGCGATCTGTCAGCGAATCGTTGAGCGCGCAGGGGGGCGTATCTGGGTTGAATCTGAGGTGGGCAAGGGCTCGACATTTTTCTTCACGATCCCGGCTCGCTGAATCCCCAATCCCTGCTCGTCTTATTGCTCGGAGCAGAAACAAGGAACATAGTTTGGAGAGCCTCGTAATTTTTTGCGAACCATTTTGAGCCGCGCTCGTATATCTATCAGAGCAGAGGGCATGCAGGAGAAAGAAGGAACAGATCCTCCAACCGCGGCGAAGAACAGCGAATTCGAGAACTTGCATCCAGCCTGGCGTGCCTTCATCCGTTACTGTTCTCAGTTGCGCTACGGGGAGATCGAACGGCTGTGCATCCAGGATGGATTACCTGTGCTAGCCGAGCTCACTACGAAGAAAGTAAAGTTCACCAGCTAATGTAATCGTTGGCTGACCGGACGACCGGAGGCCGCCGTTGCAGGGTAATTCCTGCGCCGGCGGCCTTTTTATTTGCCCAAGGAGAAATTGTGCACCTGTCGTATCTGGTACTGCTGCATGGTCTTGCCGCCATGCCGGCTCTTTCGTGGAACATTGCGCCAGCCCTTCGACCTGAACTCGCCGAAGCGCTCTCACATGCCATGAAGTTGGAGCAAGGAGGAGAGATCAGGAAAGCCGAACAAGTGTTAGTGAACGTGATCCGAGTCGCCGAAGCTGTCCCCAGCGATCGGCTCGGCCTGGCCATCGCGCTCAACAATCTCGGACTCTTGTACCTGACTTTTGATCGGCACGCGGATGCAGAACAGCAGCTCGTACGGTCCGTTCAAGTTCTCCAGAAGCTTGAGGGTGAGTTCGTCGAGAAAGTACTGGCCAAAACGAAGCTCCATCTCGCAGCGGTGTATATCGAATCGGGACGCACGAACCAAGTGGACCGGCTCAATATTCCGGAGGCACTCCGCGTTCTGAAAGATCCGGAGGACCAGGCCCGTGCAAAGGGCCTGCTTGCGGCACTCGCTATGGCACGCAAGGATCTGGAGGAAGCTGAGCGCGTCTACCTGGAGACCCTTTCGTTCTGGATGGAGCCATCGAGGGTGCCGAAGGCTCAGGCGGAGATCGCAACGATCCTGAACAACTTGGGGGTCATCGCGCTCTGGCAGGGGAATCTCGAGGTCGCGCGCACGCGTCACCAGCAGAGCCTGCAGATCTGGCAAAGCATTCTCGGCCCAAAGAATCCGATTCTGGCGAAAGCGATGGCGAACATCGGCGCAGCCTATTGGGAGAACAAACAATACGACGAAGCCGCGGCATGGCTGGGACGTGCCGCAGAGACAGCCCAAACCGCCTTCGGCGAGCTACACCCTCTCACGGCCGCGATGCAACTAGCCTGGGCGAAAGCTTTGAAGAAGTGCGGACGCAAGGCCGAAGCGAGCCGGATATCCAGGCAGGCAGCGGATGCGCGCAGAATGATGCGCAAACCGTCCAACGCCGACTACACCGTCAGCTACCGCCAACTGATCGAGAATCGCGCGCTCAAACGCTAGCGCTCGCCGGGCTGCCCAGTCGATCGAAAAAGACAAAACTGACGATGCCAGCGCAGCCTCAACGGTGAGAGAGCTATAGAATATTGGAACCGTGGAGGCTCGCAAATGCGTTGGTTCTTGGCTCCTATCGTCATTCTGAGCGCGGCAGGCGCTTGGGCACAGGATAGCGTTCGGGCGGGGCGGTTCATTGTCGAGCCACCCACCCTCCTCAATCTGGGCTTCGAATGGGAGATCGAGGGCGACGCCAACAGGAATGCCACGGTCGAGGTGAGCTATCGTGAGGCGGGCACGGCTTCCTGGAAGGAGGCTCTGCCCCTGCTCCGCATCGGAGGCGAGCGAGTCTTTCGTGCCCGCGAACACCTGGAGTACCGTGTTCCCCATCGATTCGCGGGAAGCATCCTCGACCTGAAGCCGGACACCGAGTACGAATGCCGGTTCACCATGAAGGATCCGGACGGAGTTCAGGGCGAGGCACGCCGATCCGTCAAGGT
>JADGHK010000140.1 GCA_019686145.1 Bryobacteraceae bacterium
GAAGGATAAGAGGGCAACAAGACCGTCTACCCCGAGCCGTCCGGCGAGGGACACGCCCGGAGCATTCATCGTTCGCAAAATCTCCTCGGCAAGAGGAGCTTCTTCGGCTGATCCGGTCAGAACGATACGCCATCCTTGCTCAACAACAAGAGTGCGGCAAGCAGCAGCAAACAGCTCAGGCGGATAACGCCGCGATGGAGCGCTCGCGCCCGGATGTATCACGGTCCACGGCCCTTCGCCCCAAACACCGCACTCCTGCAAGAGCTCTCTGACTTTCGCACACACCTCCGGATCGGGACGCAACGACATGCGGGCATCGGTGGCGTGAAAGCCGACGCTTGCGACCAGATCCAGGTGGCGGCGGCATTCGTGGCGAATGCCCTGCTGCGGCTCCGTCTCCGGAACCCAATCTGTCAGCAATTGATACGGGTTCTCGCGGCAGTGCGCCAGGCGAAGCGGGATACCTGCCATGTAGCAGAGCAAGGCCGCTGGGAGAGGACTCTGGCTGTAAACGGTGAAGATGACTGCCGCATCGAAGGAAAGACGCCGCAGACGGCTGGCGAGATCGAACTCAGGGCCGCTGCTCTCCCGCCGCCCGGTAGCTTTCATCCACGGCGCTTCGTAGATAAGAACCTCATCGATCTCCGGCACCATCGACGCGACAGCCGCGCCCGACGGGGAGGTCAGAAGCGTGATGGAAGAAGAGGGGACGGATTCACGGATCGCTCGAATTGCGGGGGTCGTCATGAGCAGGTCTCCCATCGCATCGAGACGAACACAAAGGAACCGCCGTGCTTCTCTCCATCGGCTCATCGCGCGTTCCGGTAGCCGGCTGACGCAGTTGGCCGGGCGTCAACTGCAGGCAGCATGCGGGAAGACCCGAGAATGTATTTTGCAGCGCTGGCGAGATCGGTGGCGATGTAGTCAGGCCAGCGCGAAGGCGAGATTTTCCATTCCGTCTCGTTTCCGTTCGCGATCAGAATAGAGCGGCATCCGGCGGCATGCCCGGCTTCGACGTCGTCCAGAATATCGCCGATCAGCCAGCTCGACCCGAGGTCCAGATTCATCTCCGAGGCGGCGCGAAGCAGGAGACCGGGACGAGGCTTCCGGCAATCGCACGGGGACGCATAAGGAGGCACAACTCCGGCCGGATGATGGGGGCAGTAATAGAAGCCGTCCAGCGCGACGTGGATCGCATTCAGCAATTCAGCAATTCTGGAATACACGCGCGCGAGGGCCGCTTCCGGGAACAGGCCCCGCGCAACCCCCGGCTGGTTCGAAACGACCACAAGGCGAAATCCGGCGTTGCACAAGCGCGGCAGGGCGGACTCGGCCGACGGGGCGAGACGAATTTGACCCGGATCGACGTTAAACGGCACGTTTTCGATGAGCGTCCCGTCCTTGTCGAGAAAGATCGCCTTCCTCTTTCCGCTCATGGCCAGGATGTTTCCCGAACCGGCAGCACCATAATCTCCGGGATCACAGTTTCATCGGGCTGCGAGAGCACGAAGCGCACAGTCTCAGCAACGTTCCGGGGATCCTGCAGAACATTGGGATCGAGGTCCGGGAAGCGGTCGAGCAGGAACGGCGTGCGCATGCCGCCGCAGATTACTGCCGTGACCTTGATTCCCACGGGCCGTCCTTCCACATGCAAGGCGTGGCTCAGGCCGAGAAGGCCCCACTTGCTCGCGTGATAAGCAGCAGCATTGGCCCAGGCGCGCTTCGCCGCGGTGGAGACGATGTTCACGATATGTCCCCCTCCGGCTCCCTTCAAGACCGGAAAGACCGTCTTGGCCATGACAAACGGTCCGCGGAGGTTCGTCCGCTGAATGCGGTCCCAGTCGTCGAACTGCAGTTGCTCGATTGGCAAAGTCACATCGGTACCGGCATTGTTGACGATGATGTCGAGACGCCCGAAGTTTTTCAGCACGTGCTGAACCAGAGACTCCGTCTCGCGCTCATCGCCAGCGTCGAAGGTATAAGGCTCGGCCCGGACTCCGTTGGTGATCGCGGCGGCGGTCTTTTCCGCAAGATCGCCGCAGATGTCGGCGGCAATCACGTTGACTCCCGCAGCGGCGAGGTTGTGGGAAATCGCGGCGCCCAAACCTCGGCCCGCGCCTGTCACGATGGCGACTCTCCCAGCTAGGTCACGCATGCGTCATCCTCCTCCAGTGCCTGACTATGAAACGGCTTTGCTTGGACGGAACGGCCCGGTCCGCGGCTGCGGGTGGCGGCGAGGCAGCTTGACGACGGTTCTGGACACGGGGCGCTGATCCTCCAGCCGGCGGCGGAATCCGAAACGCTCTTCCACGAGCTCGCATAGCAGATGCACGATCACCATCTGCGCCTCCTGGATGTGCTGCGCGTTCGAAGAAGGAACAAGAACACAAAGATCGGATAACTGATTCAACTCGCCGCCGGTGCCGCCCGCAATTGCGATACAGCGCAGGCCGAGGCGCCGCGCCATTCCGAAGGCCCGGATGAGCCCCAAGGACCGGCCCAGCGGGCTGATGCCGAGGAGGATATCGCCGGCCTGACCGAACGCTTCCACCTGACGCTCGAGCAGTTCGTCTCCCCCCAGTTCCTCCGAGCACGATGCGAAGGAACCGAAATCCGGGTTCAACGAGATCACAGGAAGTCCCGGACGGTCCGTTCGCTTGAAGCGCCCCAGAAAGTCAGCGGCAAAGCGCTGCGCTTCCCCGCCCGCGCCGCCGCTGGCGCAAATCAGCACCTTCCCTCCCGAAGCAAAGCAGTCGCTGAGCGCTTCCGCCACCTTGAGAATGCTGGTCCGGAGCCGCCGTGACGATTCCTGCAATACCTGTATGGTTTCCTGAAAGCCCCGCTCTACAGGGTCAAACTGATCCTCGGCCCGATGGCGGATCGGATAGCCCGCCGTGAGGACTTCTTCGTAAACGGCAGCGACGGCGTCCGCTACTTTCTTCCACGTGAACAGATCGTTGACACGCCGGATTGCCTGCCGGCTGAGGACGCTCATCAGCTTTGGATGTTTATAGAGGTCGGCGATCCTCTCGGCGAGCGCCTCCGGATCGTTGGGCGGGATGAGATAGCCGGTTTCGTTATCGCGAACGGTGAATTTGATTCCGCCCACATTCGATCCGATGACCGGAGTGCCGCAAGCCATCGCCTCTACCGGTGTAATGCCGAACGGTTCGTACCAGGGAGTGGTTACGAAGATGTCAGCCGCGCTGTAGTAATACTTCAACTGCTCGCGGTCGCACCGTCCCGCAAAATTGACGAGTTCAGCCACTCCTTCCTTCGCGGCGATATCCTTCAGCCGTGTGATCTCGGGCTCTTCAGGCGCATTGGCGTCGCTTCGCTCTCCGCCAACGATGAGCAGCCGGGCTTCGGCGCCGTGCGATTTGACAAAGCGTCCAAAGCCCCGAATTGCATTGTCGATCCCTTTGCGCGGCACGATCCGGCCAAGCTGGAGAATGACCCGTTCGTCGTCTTTGATCCCGAGGTGATTGCGCGCCACCGGCTTATGAATTGGCCACAGCTCGGAGGGATCGAAGCCGCAGGGAACGATGGTGATCTTGGCAGGATCGGCATTGTAAAGGCGAATGAGGTCCTCTTCATCCTGGGGGCATTCCGCAACGATCCGGTCCGCCTCCGCCACGATGCGGTCTTCTATGGCGAATCGCTCATCCGGGAACTTGTCGTTCGGTCCTTGATACTTCCTGCGAATGCGGCCAAGCGCGTGAAAGGTGATCACGAAGGGGATTCCGAGTTGCTGTTTGATGTCCGCCGCAACCAGGCCGGACATCCAGAAGTTGGCATGCAGGATACAGTAAGACTGCGACGTGTTCCGGCAGAAGTCGATCGTGTACGCCGTAAACTCCGGCATCAGGCCCAGCATCTCCTCCTTCGGAACGAACACCGCCGGGCCGGCAGGAACATGGATCACGCGGACACCGTCACACCACCGCAGGACTTCCGACAGCTCCGGGCTGTCCCGCCTCGTGAACACGTCCACCTGATACCCGCTTGCCGCGAGATTGCACGCAAGCTGCCCCACGTAGACATTCTGACCACCGCTATCCACTGTTCCCAGCGCGCATAACGGAGATGCATGCTCGCTGATGAGCGCGACCCGCCGGATCATTGCGCTGCCTCTCCCGCTGGCATCCAGATGCCTTCCGCGTCCGCCGCGCGCCATCTTTGAACAGAGGAACGAATGGCATCCTCCCACTCCCGCGTGAAGCGCTCCAGGGAGAAGCGCTGACGGGCTCTCGTCCGCGCTCCTTCGCTGAGGCGTTGCGCCTCGCCGCGATCGTTCAAGAGTCGTTTCATGTGCTGAACCAAACGGCTGACGTCCGTGTCGACGTAGCCCGAAACGCCGTTTTCCACGGCAGTGGCCATCTCCGTCGTGGCCAGACCGATAATTGGAAGACCGACCATCATCGCCTCGCAGACCGCAAGCCCCAGGCTGGTGTACCGGATCGGATTGAAGAGGAACCGGTAGCGCGAGGCAAAGTAAGGAAGGGCTGCATGTCCCACCTCGCCGAGTCCTCCCATCGTTTCGGACTCCATGCCTACGAGGTCCAACGGCACTTCAGCCCGCACGCGTTCGAAGATGTCCACACCGAGACGCCGCCCGCGAGATCGCAGGCCATTGATGATGACCAGCCCGCGTTCCAGCTCTCCGCTGTACCGGGCATCGTCCGGAACGCTCACGCCGTGCTCAATCACGCGTGTCGGAGTGGAGCCGCTATCCCACATCAATTCGTTAAAAGGCGTGACATGAACCAGCAGAACGCCGGGGTCGTCGACGGGATGAGGAGTGTCGGTCGGACTGTGCCGGGGCGGATCGTGTTCCAGGTAGATGCGAGGGAGAAGCCGCTGCTTTTCGCTCAGAATCTCGTACTGGTCTTCGAGATAATTCTTCTGCGACTGGAAGAGGATGCAATCGAACTCATGGCGCCGCACCTCTTCGGCAGGCAACTCCTGCAGGTTGTCCGGCCAGGGCAACGTTCCTCCGCGTCCTCCATAGCCTTCGGGACGATCCGGCTTGAAAGGTACGACGAAATCGATGTTGGCGTGCGCGAGATAGTAGAGATAGCTTCCATGGATGTGCCAGGTGAGCACGCGCAATCGAGTCACGCAATCCTCCTGGTCGAGTGGGATTGGCTCGCAGTCACAAAGGAACCAGCGCCAAGATCGAGCAATGAAAGTGCCGTCTCAGCCAGCTTCTTCGGCGGCGCCTCCGGGGCTGGCACGCGGAACGGCGACACGAGCGGGGCCCATTGAGAAAGGGGACGCGCAGGAGGTCGAACGCACAGAATCGGAATCCGAAAGGCATCAGCGATCGAAACCAAAGACGGCCTGCCCGTAAACAGCAGAGACGCGGCTGAGATCACGGCCGCCAGCCGTGAGAAATCGTTGAGAGCCGGCAGGAGGCGGACATCGGCGCTACCGAAGACGAGGCTGATCGCCTCTCGCTCCGGACCATTCGCAACAACAGCCAGTGGCAACCCGGCCTCCTGTGCGGCAAGCCTGGCCCCATCGAGCAGGCGCCACAGCTCGCCCAGTTCCTCCCGGATAATTCCGCTATTCTCTGGCTGGACCCGATACGGAGCGGCGAACAGCAGGAATGGTTGTTCCAGACCCAGTCCCACCTGCCGCAGGCTCGCATCCGCCTCCGCCTTCGCCTGCGGGGGAAGCCTCAGCTCCATTTCCGTCCTCCGGACCTGAAACCCGAGGCTCTCGACAAGGTCCAGGTGGCGGTTCACAAGATTTGTGTTGAGGCCGGAACATCGCACCCAGTTCGTTAGCAGCGCGCCTCCGAATTCCATCGACTGGGCAGCGCGCAGACGGATGCCTGCAAGCGCGCAGGCGTACGCGGCGGAATAAGGCGATTGTCGTGGGTTCGTAAAGAGAATGGCGCCATCGAATCCGCGCGATGCCAGATTCCCGATAAATTCCGGTTGCTGGAAAGGATCGATGAAGATCCCGTCCGCTTTCGTTTTTGCGGGGCGCAATATAAGGGAGTCGTCGACCCAGGGCAGCAAGGGCACGGCAGCGCTGCCCGCAGGCGTCGAAGCCAGGGTGATCGTTGCTTCAGGAAGAGCCTCGCGCAAGGCGCGGAGGGCGGGTCCGCACTGGATCACTCCTTCGGGCGGTCCCAGGCGGATTGCAAGCAGCCTCTTTGCATGTTTCCAATCGTCCCGGGGCTGCAGCCAGTCCGACTCGAGAAGTTCGATCGCCGGCGTGAGGACCGCCTCTGTTTCGACATTCTCAGCACAAGGATGATGGATCGGGCACTCCTCGTACGAACAGGGCCGGCAGTCGACAGGAGCGAAGACCGCCCGATGACGCCGGGTGTCAAGCGGAGCCCAACGGACGGGATCGGCTGCGCTGAAGATCACAACGCTCGGCACGCGAAGGGCTGCCGCCAGATGGGAAACGCCTGTATCGTTGGAAACAACCAGGCGCGCGCGCGATAGGAGCGCTGCAAGCGCTCCGGCGCTCATATCGCAGGCCAGATTCACGCACGGCTCATGCATCGCCTGCGCCACCTCTTCGTTCAAGGCGGCTTCGTCCTGCCTGCCCGTCAATACGACTTTCAGGTTCCGCCGCGCCAGTTCATCTGCGACGGC
>JADGHK010000141.1 GCA_019686145.1 Bryobacteraceae bacterium
TCTCCTATTTCTTCAGATAGCCGTGCACGTAGAGCGCGCTATATCCACCGTGCTGGGAGAGCGTCCCCGTGACTTCCATAATGTGCGAAGCATGCTCGACGGCGGCTTTGCGGAAGTCGGTGAGACCGTCGCGGCGAGGATCGTGCTCCTCCTCCATCAGCATGTACATCGTGCCATCGGCAGCCAGGAGTCCGATGGGCTGACCTGCGGTGAAGCACTTCTGCGCGCACGCCCGATGCTTCTCCCCGTGCTTTCCAATTTGCAGGTAGCAGGAAAAGTCGAGGATCTCCCCGACCACCGTAACAATCTTGCCCGGATTCGTCTGGCGGTCGACCGCAGCGCCAACCGTCGTGGCAGACCAAGGCTCGCTTGGCTTCTCGCCAAGCTTCCCGTGGGGCTTCGAGTAGCTTCCTGTCTCTGCCACCATCTGAGGCTGAAGAATGCCCGGCCCCTTACCCTTCTTGGGCGCCTGGCCGATGAGCGTGGAAGCAACTGCGAGAATAGCGATGGAACCCAGCGTAAGCTTCGATTTCGACATGACTCTCCTATGAATACTTAAAACCGAGCCGGCGAAGACACGGCTAGCCGCGCGTGCTTGCGGCCGGAATCTTTGCCACCAAATCCAGCATTTCGGCGCGGCTCTCCGCCCCGATAGTGAAGCAATCGACGCAATCCAATGCAAGGGCGTACTGCAAGCATTCATCGACCCTGTTGCGAAGCCTGCCAGCTCCCAGAATCTTCATGCCGATGATTCCTTTGCCCGCCGCTTTCATCTCACGCAGGACGCTGATTACAGTAGCCGGGTCGGCATCCATAGCAACGCCGGCGGGGTTGATTCGCGCCAGATCGACCTGGACCCACGGATGCTTGGCCGCCGTCTTCAGAGCGCCGAGAGTATGGCAGGAGACGCCGTGGGTTCGGATAATTCCCTTCTCCCGGGCCTCCGAGAGATACTCCATGGCTCCCTTCTTCCGCTCCGGCCAATTCTCGTCCATCATGCAATGCAACAGCACGATGTCGAGGTAGTCGGTGCCAATCTCACGCCGGAAGCGGTCAAGATCCGCCTTCATCTCGGCTTCCGTGTTGGCGTGCGTCTTCGTGAGAATCGTAACCTTCTCCCGAGGAGTCTTCTTCAGCGCTTCTTTCAAATGCGGATGTGATCCGTACTGGTCCGCCGAATCCCAGAACGTCACGCCCTGGTCGAATGCGGCACGAAACAGGTCCGCCACACCGCTCAAACCTAATTTCTTTGTCTGGTTCGAACTGCCCCCAGAACCGTTTGTACCGGTTCCCATGGCGAGCCTGCTCAGTTCGACCTTCATCGGCCCGAGTTTCACCCGGTCGGAAGCGTACTTCTTCGTCGAGCTGGCGAACAGATGATGTGGGAACGATTGAAGAGAAACCGCTCCAAGGGCGCTCGTGGTCAGGAAGCTACGGCGATTCATGACACCTCCAGTTATTCAGTGACAATATCATACCTTCGGACAATCGAAAACAGCATGAGTGGTGCTGTGTGAATAAGGGGCGATACAATAGCGAATCCATGAAACTGGCGGTCTTTTGTCTGGGAGTTTCCTTCGTTATGGCCGGACCGGCGTTTGCTCAAGGACGTTCTCATGCGCGGTCGATGGTCATAACGAAGCGGGGAATCGTCGCGACCAGCCAGACGCTGGCTTCGCAGGCGGGAGCGCAGGTTCTGGCTCGCGGGGGATCTGCGATGGATGCAGCGATCGCGGCAAACGCGGTTCTGGCGGTAGTGGAACCGATGAGCGACGGGATCGGAGGCGATCTGTTCGCCATCTATCGCGAAGCCCGGACCGGCAGACTCTCCGGCATCAATGCGAGCGGATGGTCTCCCAAAAACCTTACTCTGTCCAGGATCAAGGAGAAGGGCCATACGGTCATGCCTTCGACGGGTATCCTCTCGGTGACAGTGCCGGGCTGCGTCGACGGCTGGGAGAAACTGCACAAACGATTCGGGCGGCTGCCCTGGAAAGAAGTGCTCGCGCCGGCCATCTACTATGCCGAAAACGGTTTTCCAGTCACCGAATGGATCGCCCAGCACTGGCTCGACACGGTAGGCAAGCTGAAGAGCGACGAGTACGCCCGCCGGACCTTTCTGATCAACGACGAATCCCCCAAGGTCGGACACGTCTTCCGCAATCCGGACTTGGCGAGGGCGCTGCGGCTTCTTGCGGAAGCAGGCGCGGACGCCTTCTACAAAGGAGAGATCGCCAAGGCAATTGTCGCGACTTCTCGAAAGCTCGATGGACTGCTCGAAATGGGCGACCTTCGCGACTATGACGCGGAATGGGTAGAGCCCGTCTCCACCACCTACCGCGGCTGGAAGGTCTATGAGCTGCCTCCCAACGGGATGGGCGTCGCGGCGTTGGAAATGCTGAACATCATGGAACGCTTCCCGCTCGCCAACTACGAGCCGATGAGCGCGGACGCATTCCACATAAAAATGGAGGCGCAAAAGATCGCCTACGCCGACCTGTCCCGCTACCTCGGGGATCCCCGGTTCAGCCCTATCCCGGTCAAGACGATGCTGTCCAAGAGCTATGCCGAACAGCGAGCTTCGGGCATTTCGATGGAGAAAGCAACATGCAATCCGGATCCCGGCGTGATGATGAGCCGGGCGGGCGACACGGTGTACCTCACTGTGGTGGATAGCGATGGCAACATCGCTTCGCTGATCCAGAGCGTCTACCTGAGCTGGGGCTCGGGCGTTACGGTAGAGGGCTTCGGCTTCCATCTGCAAAACCGCGGCGGGCTCTTTGTGCTCGAGGAAGGACATCCCAACGTAGCTGCGCCCCGAAAGCGGCCTGTGCACACGATCCTTCCAGCCATGATGGAGAAGGACGGCGTCTACATCGGTTTCGGAATCATGGGCGGCCTCAATCAGGCGCAAGCTCATGCTCAGTTCGTGTCGAACGTGGTCGACCATGGCATGAACCTTCAGGCTGCGCTCGAAGCGCCGCGGTTTACGAAGCTCGACTTCGGAGGCTGCAACGCCTACATCGAAAGCCGTGTCCCGGAGAGCGTCCGGAACGAGCTCACCCGCCGCGGCCACGTGCTTAACGTCGAAGGAGCCTATTCGAGCACGATGGGCGGAGGCCAGGCCGTCATGCACGACTCCCGTACCGGAGTGAACTACGGCGCCTCCTCGCCCCGCAAGGATGGCGCCGCCGTACCGGAGCCCGATTCCTACTTCGCCGCTCCCGCCGCTTACAGCCGGAAGCGGTAGCGAGTATAGCTCAACCTCGAGGAGTCTTTCAGATGAAGAACTCTGTTGTTCTGTTCCTCGCCGCGGTTTCCGCCTTAGCCGCCGACGCGCCACCGGTCCGAGCCCTCCTGGAGATGGCAAGAAACAAGCCCCACACGGCCGAGTTCCGGAACGCGGCTTCCGCTGCGATGGGCGAGGACAATATCAAGAAGGGCGTAGCCGTCATCGGCGAACTTGCGGATTTCCTTTGGGTCGTGGAAGCCGAAAAGCAGCCGACGCTCTATGTGGACGACGAACCCCGCGGCGTGCTTCGCCGCAGCAAGGGGAGCAATCTCTGGTTCACCACCGGAAAGCTGAAACAGGGGACTTCGCACAAGTTCCATTATGTGATCGACGGCAAACTCTTCGGCGGCCGGAATGACGTTCCTGCGTACCTGCCTGAAAGCTACCAGCAACCCGGTGTCCCTGAAGGCAAGCTCTCGGAGAAGCTTGTGCACACCAGCAAGATTTACGAGGGCATGACCACGAACTACTGGATCTACGTCCCGGCCCAATACGACCCATCAAAGCCTGCCGCCTTGATGGTCTGGCAGGACGGGGAGAAGTACACGAATCGCAACGGCAGCGGCCGGCTTCTGAACGTCGTTGACAACCTTATGGCGCAGAAGAAGATTCCGGTCATGATCACCGTCCTGATTTCTCCCGGGATGCAAGGCACCCGGCGCATGCGGAGTATTCAGTACGACACCGTGAATGACACATACGCCCGGTTCCTGCGAGATGAAATTCTCGCCGAGGTTCAGGAGAAGTACAACA
Organism: Bryobacteraceae bacterium; assembly: GCA_019686145.1. GTDB lineage: Bacteria > Acidobacteriota > Terriglobia > Bryobacterales > Bryobacteraceae > JADGHK01. Next base: position 4,046 of record JADGHK010000141.1, read on the forward strand.
TCCGGCGCGACGGCTACAGCCGCGCGATTGCCGGCGAGTCCTCGGGCGGGATTTGCGCCTTCAACGTCGCCTGGCATCAGCCGGACCAGTTCAGCCGTGTCCTCTCCCGCATTGGAAGCTTCACCAGCATTCAATGGAAGCCGAACCAGTTGGACGGCGGGCAAAGCTACCCCAACAAGGTTCGCAAGGAACCGAAGCGGAACATCCGCGTGTGGCTGTCGGATGGATCCGAGGATCTCGAAAATATCCACGGAAGCTGGCCGCTCCAGAACATTCAGATGGCCAATTCCTTGAAGATGAAAGGCTACGACTTCCGCTTCCACTGGGGCAACGGGACGCACTCCACGGCGCAAGGCAACGCAGAGTTACCGGTCGCCATGACGTGGCTCTGGCGTGGATACGACCCGTCCAAAACCGAGGAAGTCTACGAACAGGATCCCGAAGAGAAAACCAAGCCCTTCTACCGCGTCCGGGCTCTGAACCGCGAGTAATTCGATGAAGGTGCGGGACCGGTTGCGACCGGTCCCGCTTAAGCTGCGGTCAGAAGCGGATGCGCGCCCCGAGCTGGACGTTGCGGGGGAAATTGTTTTGCGTCACAGGCAGTATGCCGAAGTTGGCGGCCTGCGGATTCTCGGAAGGCGGATCCCCCCGGAGCGGCGTGTTGAAGGCGTTGAACGCCTCCGCCCTGAACTCCACCTGCCAGCGCTCGTTGACGTTGAATTTCTTCGAGAGCATCAAGTCAATCTGCGGCGCCGTATGGCTCCGGGTCTGGTGGAAGCGGTTGGGCAGCTCCCGATACTCGAACGGACGAAGCTGGCGCCAGCATTCGCTGAAGCGGCTTCGATCGTTGAAGAACCAAGAATTCTCGTTCCGGTTCACATCCGTTGGATCGCCGCATAGAAACTCCCAATCCCGCCAGGCTGCGAGCGGAACTCCGGACTGGTAGATGAAGTTGACATTACTGGTCCACCCGCCGAGTGCGAACTCGCCGAGCCGGCCCATGTTATTCAGGAACGCGCGGCCTCGTCCGAAGGGCAGGTCCCAGATGCCGGCAAACGTCAGGTTGTGAGTCCGGTCCAGGTCCGTGACCTGACTAATGGGACCGCGCCAACTTGTGGTGTGCTCGTCGCGCCACACGCGCTCCATGCTCTTAGAGAACGAGTAGGCGGTGACCCAGGTGACTGCGCCCACCCTCGATCGATCTCCAAACATGCGCCGTTCGAAGCGTACCTGCAACCCGTGATACCAGGTCCGGCCCCAGGGGTTGATAAAGTTCCTCACGCTGTTGAACTGAGGGATGGCGCGAAGCAGTTCGCGTCTGGCGATATCCGGTGAAGCTCCGAGAGGACGGTTCCGAGGCAGAATTCCATACCACGGATTGGGAACGCGCTCCTGATAATATCCCGGGTTGAGCTGCGCCGCGTCGTAATGCTCCTTGCTCATGTCGGAAAGCTGCGTAGTGCGAGGCTCCTTATTTGTAAGGCTTCCGACGTAGGAGACCTCGAGAACCATGTTCCATGGCAATTCGCGTTCCAGGGTGTAAGACCACTGGAAGGTTCGCGGGATGAAGCGGTCGCGGCCATCAAACTCAATGCCGGATCCGACATTCGTTGAAATGCCCAGAGTATTCCCCAACGGACGGACGACACCATCCGGGAACGGATTTTCCAATGAATACGGGCCGGTGAGGCCGCTCGAAGGCGTGCGCCCGGCATCGAGCGAGTTCACGTATTCCGTGTTGATGCTGAACCCGGTCGACAGATTGCCTTGTGTGGCGGTCCGGTGAAAGATGCCAAAGCCTCCGCGCATGACTGTCTTATCCATAAAGTTGAAGGCGAAGCCGATGCGCGGCTGAATGTTACTGAGGTCCCACCGGTACACACGCCGCGGGTTTCCCCGGTTTCCCGCAAACAGCGGACCGCCGCGGATGGCATCCGGCGGAGGCGGAAAATCGGGATTCTCAGCCGCCAGTTCCCGCCACCGGGCGATCGCTGCGTCGCTGAAGGGCTGCACAGATTCAAAGTCGAATCCGTTCAACAGCCGGTCATGGAGTTCCGTTAACGGGAACTGTACGTCGTAGCGGAGACCTACGTTGAGCGTGAACCGTGGCGTCACTTTCCAATCGTCCTGGATGAAACCGGCGATATAAGGCTCGCTTCGGAAGTAGGTATCGTTGAATTCGATGCGGCCGCTGTTGATATGCCCAAGCAGGAGGTCCGCCACGGAACTGCCATCAAGGGAGCCCTGGCCGATGCCGGAGTACTGACGGGTCCAGACGCCGTTGAAGTTCAGAAGGCCGGAGGATCTCCCTGAGTCGAAGTTGTGCCTCATGATCCGGGCGACTTCGACGCCGTACTTGAGGTTATGCTTGCCCAAAACCTGCGCGATGTTGCCCTGGAAGTTTAGCTGCTGGCGGGAGCTCTGATTGACGAACCGGTTGCCGAACAGCTCCCGGTATCCGGACACCTCGATGCGGGGCATCAGCCGGCTGGGAAAACTGTCGACTTGCGGTATGTTCTTGATCCCGACCTGATCCCATGTGAAGTCGGGGTCTGAGACATCCGGAAA
>JADGHK010000142.1 GCA_019686145.1 Bryobacteraceae bacterium
TCCACGCAGAACCTGCTCAATCCGGAGTATCCCGCCACGGATAATTTCTACAACCTGATCCTGAAGTTCGACTTCAATATTGGCGACAATCATCGCACGTTCTTCCGGCATGCCTCGAACGACCGCACGGAAGACCGCTGCATCAATGGCATCTGCTCCGGACCCGGCATGGATGGCCAGCAGCCCTTCCAGCGCATCAACGATGCATACGTGATCGACTGGGTGAGCAATCTGAGCCCAACGCTCGTCTTCAACGTCCGAGCCTCCTATAACCGCTTTATCGAGAAGGGGTTTGGGCGTGGAAACGAAGACTTTGATCTGTCCCAGCTCGGCTTGCCTCAGTCGCTCCTGAGCCAGCTGCCCGGCCCGGCATACTTCGGCCGGTGGAACTTCCGGCCCGGCAACAGCAACGACGGAGATCTATACAGCCCGCTTGGACGAGGTCAGGGTATCAATATTACGAACAACTATAACCTGATGGCCAATGTGACCAAGGTCGCCGGAAGCCACACGATCAAGTTCGGAATCGACCTGCGGCGCGGGCACTACCTGGAGCAGAACAGCGGCGACATTCTGCTGTTCAACGCATGGCCGCGCTGGACCTCACGGCTATGGAATCAGGTTGAGCCCGACTCCGGGGACCCCTACGCGTCGTTCCTCCTCGGCGGGGTGGAAGGCTCGGTCAACTACCCTGTCTATCCGTTCTTCCGTCAATGGTACTTCGCACCCTATTTCCAGGACGACTGGAAGGTGACGCGGCGATTGACGCTGAACCTGGGGTTGCGGTGGGATTATAATCTTCCGCCCGACGAGAAGTACAACCGGCTGAACCGCGGCTTCAATCCCATGGCGCCAAGCCCGATTGCCAGCAAGATCCCGGCAGACATGCTTGCCCTTTATCCGCAGTTGCGCGATCTGAAGGGAGGGTTGGAATTCGCAGGCGTCAACGGGAACCCTCGGATCGTCGGCATCAAGGATACCAACAACTGGCAGCCGCGTATCGGCGCCGCATTCCAGCTCACGCAGAGACTGGTCATGCGGGGCGGCTACGGGCTCTACTACATGAACCCGAACAATGACTTCCTGCTGACCAACGGCTTCTCTACCTCGACGCCGCTTGTCAACAGCCTCGATGGCGGCCGCACGCTGATCCCCAACCTCCTCAGCAACCCATATCCGAACGGGATCAATGTACCAGCCGGTTCCAGCCTGGGCTATGCGACCTTCTTAGGCCAGAACTTCACCTGGTACAACCCGAACATGCGAATTCCCTATGTCCATCAGTTCTCGTTTGGCTTCCAGTTCCAGCTCAGCCCGGCGAGCACGCTCGACGTGTCGTACGTCGGAAGCCGGACAGTGGGCGCTAATTCCGAGCGCGATTTCAATATTCCGTCGGCCGACTTCCGGAAGCAGTGCAACCTGCTTGAAGGAGGCAGCCCGGCCTACTGCAACGAGCAGGTACCGAACCCGTTCCGTGGCATCGAGGAATTTCGCGGAACTAGCTTCTACACAGCGCCGACGATTTCGCGCTTCCAGATCAACCGTCCTTTCCCGCAGTTCAACGGAAACCTGCTGGAGAGGGGCCGTGGAGAGTCTAACATCTGGTACAACTCGCTCCAGTTGAATTACAACGTCCGCGTCGGACGGGACCTCACTCTGCTCGCCAATTACACGCTGAGTAAGATGGTCGAGCGCTGGGGTTATGCGGACCCCTACAGAAATGTCATGCAGCAGGGTCTCTACTTCAACGACCGTCCGCATTTCTTCAAGTTCAACACGGTCTACGAACTCCCAATCGGCAGGGGTAAGCTGATCGGCGCGAATACTAGCGGCTTCCTGAACAGGCTGATCAGCGGCTGGCAGATTAGCACCTTCACGCAGATTGCCTCGGGAGAACCGAACGACCTCCCTGGCAATGCGATCATGCTGAAAGATCCGCGGACCCCGGGCGGCGATTGGAATGGATCCGTTGACTGGTCGAAGCATCAGGTGGTCGGCTGGAATCCCTGCGTGCTCCGGCAGTTCAATGACGGCTCCATCCGGCCTCAACCCTTCAGCATTGCGCGAGGCTGCGGCGAGGATCCCGCTAACTACGCGTGGCTGATGGTGGCGGATTATGCCGCTTCCCGGTACAACCCGTTCCGGAGCGGCCAGATCCGCAAGCAGCCGCTGTTCAACATGGATCTCGCGTTGAGCAAGATGACGCAGATCACCGAACGGCTGCGCTTCCAGTTCCGGATCGAGGCGTTCAACGCCACAAACTACTTCTTCTTCGGGCGCGATTCCAACTTCAACACGAACCCGAACGACCCCAACTTCGGAACGCTCTTCCCGAGCCAGGCGTGGACCGGCAATGGCTACCCGCGCCAGATCCAGCTCGGATTCAAGGCGTTCTGGTAATTCCCGCCAATCTCAGCCGATGCGGCCCGCCATGGTGGCGGGCCGTTTCCTTTTTTAGCGGCAACGCAGCCCACGCCGTTCCTGCGGATGGTGTAAGCTCTACGTTTGATGATGAACCGGAGGAGCGTATGAAACTCAGCCGGAGGGAGGCGGTCAAGACCGGAGCAGGAGCGGCCTTGGCGCCTGCCATTCTGCGCGGCCAGAGATCGATGTCCCGGCCCAACATCCTGTTCCTGATGGACGATCAGCACCGCGGAGACTGCATCGGGGCGGATGGAAACCCGGCAGTCCGAACCCCCAACCTTGATCGGATTGCGGCGGAAGGAGCCCGCTTCCGCTGCGCCTATTCCACGACGCCCACTTGCACGCCGGCGCGCAGCGCTCTGCTGACAGGCCTTTCGCCCTGGAACCACGGCATGCTCCACATGGTTCCGATGGCCGTAAGGTACCCGTTCACGAAACCGCAAGCACTGCGCGATGCGGGCTACTACACGATGGGCATCGGCAAGATGCACTACACCCCGCAGCGGAACCTTCACGGCTTCCATCATGTTGTGCTCGATGAATCAGGGCGCGTGCAATCCCCTGACTTCCGTAGCGACTACCGTGCCTGGTTCTGGTCGCAGGCGCCGCATCTCGATCCCGACGCCACCGGCATCGGCTTCAACGACTACCCTGCCAAGCCGTATGCCCTCCCCGAAAATCTTCATCCTACGCACTGGACAGGGCAAACGGCAGTCAATTTCCTAAAGGGCTACAACCGTCCGGAGCCATTCTTCCTCAAAGTCTCTTTCGCCCGTCCCCACAGCCCGTACGATCCTCCCGCGCGGTTCTTCAAGCGTTATGCGGATGCGGACATACCCGAAGCAGCCGTCGGAAAGTGGGCAGCAAAGTATGCTCCGCGCAGCGGACCAAAGGACGACATTTGGCACGGGGATCTGGGTCCCCGGCAGGTCCGGTCCTCGCGGCAGGGATACTATGGTTCGATCGAGTTTATTGATGAGCAGATCGGCAGGATTCTGGAGGTGCTCGAACAACGCGGGTGGCTGGAGGAAACGCTCATTCTGTTCACCTCCGACCACGGCGATATGATCGGCGACCATCACTTGTGGCGCAAATCGTACGGGTATCAGGGTTCCGCGCGGATTCCAATGCTGATTCGATGGCCCGAGGGCCTCGTCCCGGCCAGGCGCGGGCAGGTATTATCTCAGCCGGTCGAACTGCGGGATATTCTGCCGACCTTTCTGGACGCCGCCGGAGCTGCTCCGAAGGCGAAGCTCGACGGCGCAAGCCTGCTGACGCTGATCAGGAACAGCAGCGCCGAGTGGAGGGAGTACATCGACCTCGAGCACGGGGTCTGCTACAGCCGCGAGAATAACTGGAACGGCTTCACCGACGGACGCATGAAGTACATCTATCATGCGTTCCACGGCGAAGAACAGCTCTTTGACCTTGAGAACGATCCCAAGGAGCTGAACGATCTTTCCGGGGACCCGAAAGCAGAACCCGAGCTTCGGAAGTGGCGTCAGCGCCTGATCGAGCACCTCTCCATTCGCGGAGATCAGTGGGTGAAGAATGGACGGCTCCAGACCAGAAAGGAGCCGATCCCAAGATCACCCAACTTCCCGGCGATGGAAGCCGTAGCTAGATCTCAGTGAGCCGCTTGTCGGTGTCGCCGAAGCGTTCCAGATGGACTCCCATCTTGTCCATCAGCGTGAGGTACAGGCTGCAGGCGCGCCGGTTGTCGTCACCCTTGTCCAGGTAGTCCAGAACGCGTCCGGGTTTCAGGCCGCCGCCGCGTCCAGCGAGCAGAATCGGCAACTGATCGGCACTGTGCGCATCCCCGTCAAAGAGGCTCGAGCACAGCATCAGCATCGAGTTGTCCAGCAGCGACGTTCCGCCCTCGTCAATTGCTTTCATACGCTCTAACAGGTAGGCGAACTGCTGCACGTGGAACTGGTTCGTCTTCAGATACATCGCCTCGAGCGCCGGAGCCTTCCCGTTGTGAGTCAGGTCCAGATGAAGGGCGCCCTGAACGCCTTCCAGAAAGTTGAAGTTCATCTGGGAAAGGTCATTGTTCAGCATCAGTGTGGCGATGCGCGTCTTATCCATCTGGAAGGCGAGCACAATCAGATCCAGCATCAGCTTCATGTGCTCGGGAACATTCTGCGGCAGCTTGTCGTCCGGCCGGGGCATGTTCGGCTTGGACAGGCTCGGCTTCCACCCTTCGAGACGCTGTTCTTTGGAGGCCTGGTCAATTCGCTTCTCGATGCTGCGAACGGACTCCAGATACTCGTCGAGCTTCAAACGATCGTTGCGGCTGATCTTCGGCTGAAGCGCTTTTGTGTCCTCCAGCACCTCATCGAGAATGCTGCGGTCAAGCTGGCGGCCGGTCCCGTCGCCGACTAATAAGTCGAAGGTTCGGGAGGGATAAATCTCCTTCGCGGCCGGCTTGCTGGGCGAAGTCCACGAAAGGCACGAGCCGTAGATCATCGACAGCCCGTCCTCCAGCCTGAGCTCGTTCGGTTCGATACCGAGCACCAGGCTCCGGACAGGAGTCTGCCCCCCGATTTCCTGCGCGAGGATTTGATCGAAGCTTGTCCCGACGCGGATGACGCTCGGATCGAGACTAACGGTCTCCCCGGACAGGAGATTCGCCATACGGCCCAGATGCGGGCTCGTCGACTCGAGTGCTTTCCGATTGTAGAGACCGCGGATAAAGATGATGTCTTCGCGGAACGGCTCCATCGGCTTCAGGGCCGGTCCGATCTCCATCGAAGCGCCACTGCCCTTCGCCCACCAATGCACCGGCTCGACGCCGTTAGAGAAGTAGATGCAGGCAAACCGCAGAGGCGGCTTCGACGCCGCTTTCGACGCCGTCTTGCTCCCCTCTGCCGCAAAGGACGGCAAGGATTCCATCCACGGCAAAGCGAGTGCGACGCCCGCACCTCTCAGGAAATGGCGCCGTGATGCCCGTTGGTTAGTCGCGCTTCGCTCAATCCTCGTCATTGTCAATCCTCACTCTGAGAATTCTTCTCTGTCCGGCTTGCGATGCTTTTCGGGGTGTTCGGCGGGGCGTCGTCCCGTTCCCGCCGGTAGCGGAATTGCCGGCTCGTTACGATCTCAGCAGCCAGATCGGAGAAGGACGCCTCGCCTCCCATTTTGGTGAGCTTCTGGATGAGAGGCCGGTCGGAGGCAAGAATCGTCCGGCCCAGGGCATACCCGAGAAGCTTGTTCGAAAAGTTCCGAAGGACCTGCTGCTCCTGGGATTCCAGATACTTGAGAAGGCCGCTGACGCCTGCAATTTCAGTTTTGTCTGCAAGCTCTCCGGCATCGTGAATCGGCTTCCCGTCGGGATACTGCTCTCTCCAGCGGCCCACTGCATCATACCGCTCCAGCGGGAAACCGAGCGGATCGATGCGGGTGTGACAGGACGCGCACGCGGCATTTCGCTTGTGAGCTTCCAGCCTCTCACGCACTGTGAGCCCGCCGAAGAGCTTGTCGTCCGCAGGAATAGATCCCGCGTCTGCAGGAGGCGGAGGAGTTGGAGTCCCGAGCACCCTTCGCAAGACCCAGTCGCCCCGCTTCACAGGGCTGGTTCGCAGGGGCGCCGACGTCGCCGTCAGCACGGCGCCCAACCGGAGCAGGCCGCCTCGATGGAATGCGCTTGCCCCCTGCACCATCTCGAGCTTGTCGGTGGCCGCGATTTCCTTCGGCACTCCGTAATGTTTCGCCAGGGCCTGGTTCAGGAATGTGTAATCCGCGAAGATCATCTCGCGGACTGGCCGGTCATTGCGAATGATGTATTCGAAAAACGACACGGCCTCGTCGTACATCGCGGCCTTGACTTCATCGGTAAATTCAGGGAACCGTTTCGTGTCAACGCCGCGATGCTGGTCGAAGCGATAGAAGCCGAGCCACTGTCCAAAGAACTCTGTTGCGAGCCGGCGCGCCTTCGGGTCGGCCAACATCCGCTTCACCTGACGGCGAAGCTGCTCAGGATCCCGGAGTTCGCCCGCGGCCGCAGCGCGCCGGAGCTCGCCGTCCGGCAGCGAAGACCACAGGAAATAGCTAAGCCGGCTGGCCAGTTCCCAGTCGGTCAGCGGCCGGTCTTTGGCGAGCTGCCCGGCCTGCTCGACCCGGAAGAGAAACGCCGGAGAGACGAGGATGCGGGTCAGGAGCGAACGGATCGCCTTCG
>JADGHK010000143.1 GCA_019686145.1 Bryobacteraceae bacterium
CTCAACCGGGGCAAGACGGTCAGGATCTACGGAGAGTACGCCGGCAGGATGCTCAACACCAAATGGGAGCAGCGGATCCGGTTCCTGGCGCGCTGGGCCCGCGGTGAGGACTTTACGAAAGAGTTCTACATTACCGCGCCCATTGAGCCGCTGAACCGGATTCTCGCCCGGCAATACCCGAGTTACACCAACGATATCCCAGACGTTGTACGCGCGAGCATCTTCCTCGCCGACCTCAAAGAGTGGGTGAAAACCGGAAAGATGCCCAACCTCGTCATCATCCAGCTACCGAACGACCACACGTTAGGAACCCTGCCGGGAGTCTCCACGCCCAAGGCAATGGTGGCTGATAACGATTACGCGCTTGGGCAGATTGTGGAGGCCCTATCGAAGTCTCCCTTCTGGAAGAAGATGGCGATCTTCGTCGTGGAGGACGATGCGCAAAACGGCGTCGATCATGTGGACGGACACCGGACGGTTGCGCTTGCTGTGAGTCCTTACAGCCGGCGCGGCCACGTGGACTCGACGTTCTACTCGCACCAGAGCATGCTTAAGACCATCGAGCTCATCCTCGGGCTGCCATCGTTGTCGCTGTTCGACCTGATTGCGACCGACATGCGCGCCAGCTTCCAGAACGAACCCGATTTCACCCCATACGATGCAGTGAAGCCCCAGCAATCGCTCATGGAGTTAAACCCACCGGTCCAAGCCTTGCGGGGTCCGGCCAGGCGGGCCGCACTGGATTCTATGAGAATGCGATGGGACGTGCCGGACGCGGTGCCGTCAGACCGCCTCAACCGGATCCTGTGGGGCGTTACCCGAGGATGGAACACCAGGTACCCCGGCACCCGGCAGGCGGTCTTCGCTCCCCTTTCGCTGGACCTCGATGACGACGAGCGGGAGACGCGATGAAGCGGGTCTGCGTCTTCTGCGGTTCGCGTCCCGGCGTGGGTGAAGTCTATGTCGACGCCGCAGTTCAACTGGGCCGCCTGCTCGCCAGCCGCGGCCTCGAGCTCGTCTACGGCGGAGGCAACGTCGGCCTGATGGGGATTCTGGCCGACGCCGTAATGGAAGCAGGAGGACGTGTCATTGGAGTGATGCCAGACTTCCTGGTGCGTAAGGAAATTGCGCACCAGGGGATCACGAGTCTTGAGATCGTCACGACGATGCATGAGCGCAAGCAGCGCATGGCTGAGCTTTCGGATGGATTCGTAGCCCTGCCAGGAGGCTTCGGCACGCTGGATGAGTTGTGCGAAGTTTTGACGTGGGCGCAATTGGGCATTCACGCCAAACCGTGCGCACTGCTGAACGTCGACGGCTTTTTTGATCCTTTCGTAGACTTCCTGGCGCATGCCGCCCGGCAAGGCTTCATCAAGCCTTTGCACCTGGAGATGCTTCTTTGCGATCGCAACCCCGCGGCGCTGCTCGCCAGAATGCAGGCCTTTCAACCGGTATATTCCGACAAATGGGCAAAGCGGCCCGCCGCCTCGTAGCCTACTTCTTCCTGGCCCGCGCAGTCGAAGGGGGAACTATGCCCTTGGTCCGCAGATAGCCGACGATATTTCCATAGTGGGCGTTCCAGCTCGCAAGCAACCCGATCATCACATTGACCGGGTAAACCTTGCGGCCGTCCACATCGAGAGGAGCAAGAGCCTTTTCGTCGGTGGTGTTCAGAAAGAGCGCGTCGCAGTACTGAAAGGAAGCGGTGATGGCCTTGACGAGCGCATCCTTGTCGGTAGGCGAAAGAGTCGCGGTTCGTGGGGCTGGCTGCCCCAGACCCTGTGAGCAAAGGTTGTAATTCATCCCGACGTTGTGTTCAATCCACTCCCCGAAGCTCCGCTGCTCCGGCGTGAGGCGGTACGAATAACTCTCCGCGGGCATCGCCTGCGCCGATTCAATCAAGTTCCGCTTTGCCGTGTTGTAGCGGGGCTGGATCGCGGACATCAGCGGCCCGGTTTGCGCAAATACCGGGAACGCCCCCAGGGCCAGCAGCAAGCAGCCTGCCAGTACCATCGTGTCTCCTCGTCGCGGCGGCATTGGCGTTATTGTAGCAAGCTGCGGTTTCGGTTACGGACCGTCCCGGAACCAGGCCCGCACACCCTCGTCCGGGGCATCGTATCCCCGCTCCCCTTTATAATCAGGATTCCACCCCAAATGCTGAAGAATCCTCCCCAACCACGAATCCTGGTTGCCGACGATCAGGCGGATGTCGTTGAAGCTCTGCGACTTCTGCTGAAGGGCGAAGGGTTTCAAACTGAGTCCGCCACCTCTCCGGCGGGTGTGATCGCCGCGCTCGAAGCAAAGGACTTCGACGCGCTGCTGATCGACCTTAACTACACCCGCGACACGACTTCGGGGCAGGAAGGTCTCGACCTGCTGGGACGGATTCAGGCGATTGACAACACCGTACCCGTGATCGTCATGACTGCGTGGGGAAGCGTGGAGCTCGCCGTGGAAGCGATGCGCCGGGGAGCGCGGGACTTCATTCAGAAACCGTTCGACAATGCGCGCCTGCTCAGCATCCTTCGCACACAGGTGGAACTGGGCCAGGCCCTCCGCCGCAGCCAGCGTCTGGAAGCGGAAAACCGGCTCCTGCGGGCGGAAGGGCGTCCGGTGATGATTGCCGAATCGCCCGCTATGCGGCCCGTACTGCAACTGATCTCCCGCGTGGGTCCCTCCGACGCGAACGTCCTGATCACAGGCGAGCCGGGCACTGGCAAGGAAGTGGTGGCGCGAACGCTCCACGCGGTCTCGTCGAGATGCGGCAAACCCATGGTGACCGTGAATGCCGGCGGGCTTGCAGAGGGCGTCTTCGAAAGCGAGCTGTTCGGGCACGTGAAGGGCGCCTTCACGGATGCAAAAACAGACCGTGTCGGGCGGTTCGAACTGGCGGACGGCGGCACTTTGTTCCTCGACGAGATCGCCAACGTTCCGTACAATCTGCAGGCAAAGTTGCTGCGCGTGCTCGAGGTCGGCGAGATGGAGCGTGTGGGATCCTCGAAGACGCGGCGCGTGGACGTCCGAGTGATCTCCGCGACCAACGCAAATCTGGCCGAGGAAGTGGCAAACAACCGCTTCCGCCAGGATCTCTTATTCCGGCTCAACACGATTGAGATCCACCTGCCCCCGCTCCGGGAACGCAAGGAGGATGTTCCCCTATTAGCCTCGCACTTCCTCACGATCCATTCCAAGCGGTACCGAAAAAATCTGACCGGGTTCGACACGGCCGCTATGCAAGCCCTGCTGAGCCATCCGTGGCAGGGCAACGTTCGTGAGCTCAACCACGTCGTCGAACGCGCAGTCCTGATGGCCCAGGACTCGCTGATCCGCGTCGGTGACCTGGCTTTGCGGACCGGGCGCGAGGGAGGCTCGCAGAGGATTGAGGACATGAGCCTTGAAGAAGTCGAGTGCTTCCTGATTAAAAAGGCACTTGCGCGCTACGGAGGCAACGTCAGCCATGCCGCAAACGCCCTGGGTCTCAGCCGTAGCGCTCTCTATCGCCGGCTCCAGCGCTATGGGCTGTAAGTAAGCGATGAAGCTGCGCCTGAGGAAACCGGCTCACGAGGAACGGATCCTCATTCTGGCGCTTCTCGCCGGCTTGCCAGCCATCCTCATCTGCACAATCATTCTCTGGACAGGCGAGTACACCCCGAAAGTTCGGTGGACGCTGGCCGTCGTCATGTACGGCGCCTGGCTCGCGTTTGCCTTTACGGCCAAAGAGAAGGTCGCCTCCCCGCTGCGCACCTTAGCCAGTCTGCTGGAAGCAATGCGCGAAGGAGATTACTCGATCCGCGCCCGAGGTCTGGAGGGCGAAGACGCCCTGAGCGACGTCATGCTTCAGGTGAACGCAATGGGGGCGACGCTGCGCGCGCAACGGCTGGGGGCGCTCGAAGCAACCACCTTGCTTCGAAAAGTGATGGAGGAGATTAACGTCGGCGTCTTCGCGTTCGACGGCAACGAACGCCTTAAGCTCGTGAACCGGTGGGGCGAGAAACTGCTGGCACAGCCGGCGGAACGGCTTCTCGATCGCACGGCGGAACAGCTTGGGCTGAAGGAGTGCCTGCGCGGCGAGCCGAACCAGACCCTGCAGCGAAGCTTTCCCGGTGGCACAGGGAGGTGGGGACTCAGCCGCAGCACGTTCCGGGAGGGCGGTCTTCCTCATCAACTGCTGGTGATTACGGATCTTACGCGCCCTCTCCGGGAAGAGGAGCTTCAGGCGTGGCAAAGGCTGGTACGGGTGCTGGGACACGAGCTGAACAACTCCCTGACGCCGATTAAGTCGATCGCGGGAAGCCTGGAGAGCCTTATCCTTCGGGATCCCTTACCCGAGGACTGGCGCGAGGATGCACGAGCCGGCTTGCGCATTATCGCCTCACGGTCAGAAGCACTCAGCCGCTTCATGAGCGCCTACGCACGGCTTGCGAAGCTGCCGCGACCGAGGCTGGAGCCAATGCAAGTAGGCCCCTGGATCCGGCGGACGGTCGACCTCGAAACGCGCCTCCGGCCCGTCCTCGAGGAAGGACCCGAAGTCACGATCCTGGGCGACTCCGACCAGCTCGAGCAGGTGCTGATTAATCTGATCCGGAATGCCGTGGAAGCGGCGATGGAAACCGGTGGAGGCGTCCAGGTGGGCTGGACCGCGAACCATGGCAATCTTATCGTCTGGGTGAAGGATGAAGGCCCGGGTCTTTCGAATACCAGCAATCTCTTTGTGCCATTCTTCACCACGAAACCGGGCGGATCCGGAATCGGGCTCGTGCTTTCCCGCCAGATCGCCGAAGCGCACGGAGGCACGCTGACGCTCCAGAACCGGGAGGGTGCGCCGGGCTGCGAGGCCCGCCTTTCCCTGCCCCTCTGATCCTGTCCCGGTCGGCCTGCATGAGGAAATCCCCGGCAAAAGAAACCGTACGCCAAAACGATTCTTCACCTAACCGCGAGGAGCCTCCGCAGTCTAAAGGTCAGATGCACGACAGCGACGCAGCGGTCATCGCTCGGGCGCAAGCCGGAGATAAGGACGCTTTCCGACTTTTGGTCGAGCGATACAGCCGTGCTGTGTACCGTCTTGCCTATCGTATGACCGGAAACCCGCAGGATGCCGAGGATATCGTCCAGGAGACGTTCTTACGGGCGTACAAGCAGATCCACAGATACGAGTCGCGATCCGCTTTCGGCACCTGGATTTACCGGATCGCCAGCAACTGCGCGATTGATCTGCTCCGTTTTCGCAAGCGCTATGAGGCGGACGGAGAGCAGATTAATGTGATCGACTTCGAACGGTCGGAAGCCATGGCCGCCGTCGCCGCTCAGGTCCCTGCGCAGGATCGCCTGGTCTACGCGGCGGAGCTCAAGCGCCGTGTGGCGGCGGTCATGGCCGAGATGAGCCCGCAGGAGAAGATGGCTTTCGTCCTGCGGCACGTGGAAGGTCAGTCGATCGAAGAGATCGGCGCGGCGCTGGGCACCGGCCCGAGTGCAACGAAAAACAGCATCTTTCGCGCTGTCCAGAAGCTGCGCAAGGGGCTGGAGCCCGTGATGAGTTCTCTGCGATGAAACACTTGACTGAAGAAGAGCTGATTTTGCTCTACTACGGCGAACCGGGCGGACGGCCCGGAGCCGAGGAGCACGTGGAGCATTGCAGCGACTGCTACGAGAGGATGTTGGCGCTCCAGAGACTGCTGAACTCCGTCCCGGCGCCTGAAGTGCCGGATCCCGGACCGGACTTCGAATCCCGCGTGTGGCAGCGGCTCGAGCCGGCGCTCGAGGAGGTAAAGCGCCCCTGGTGGCGGCGCCTCCCTCGTGCTGTGTGGCTGGATCTTCCGCCGAAGCGCGTCTTAGCCGCCTCGGCAGCTGCAATCTGCCTGGCTGTCGTGGCCTTCTTCGCCGGACGCACTGTACCCGGCACCCAACCGGCGCGCGAGGCGGCCACCTCAGAATCGCCGGTCGTCCTGGAGCGTGTCCTGGTGCTTGCCGTCGGGGATCATCTGGAGCGTTCGCAGAGGATGCTTGCGGAACTCGTGAACTCGAGCGAGGAGGACTTGCCAGATCTCACCTATGAGCGCGCGCGGGCGCGGGAACTGGTGCAGGCAAACCGCCTCTTCCGGCAGACGGCCGCACGAGAGGGCAATACGGGCGTAGCCAGCGTCCTGGATGACCTCGAGCGGGTGCTTGTAGAAATCGCGCACGCACCGGAGGATATTTCGCCGCAGCAGTTGAGAGAATTGCGGCGGCGGATCGAAAGGCAAGGGATTCTGTTTCAGGTGCGGATCGTCGGAGACCGGCTGCGGAAGCAGCAGGCGGCACAACCCGAAGCGGAAGAGACGCTCTAGGAAGTCATAGGAGAAGAAATATGTATCGTTTCACGGCATGGGCGGCCGCACTCCTGCTGCCGCCTGCAATTTACGCCCAGGCAAGTAACGAAGAAGCAGTTCGAAAGATGCTTCAGGCGGAAGAGGCTCTGCAAAAGCCGCTCCCCCCTGCTCCACCCTCTCCGCCGGCGCTGGATCCTGCGGATCTCGAGGCTGCCGTTCGCAAGGCAATGCAAGGCGTGGAGGCGCTGCCTGCTTTGCCGGGTGTGCCACCCGCTG
>JADGHK010000144.1 GCA_019686145.1 Bryobacteraceae bacterium
CCGCTGGCTCCATCACGGAGCCGGACGCCGCCCGCGGCCCCGCAATCACGACTCGCCTTGGCGCAAGAGATGCCGCAATTGCAGGCAGGTCTGTGTGATTGAGCAGCTTCGGAACGAGACTGCCGAAGACGTCCAGATTCGCCTCCTGAGGCGGCGTGAAGTATCCGCCTCCCGCAAACTGATCCGCTTCGAAAATCTCCTGGAACGAGATGAGTCCGCCGGATAGCAGGAGTGCGCGGATGCGCGTGTCGAAGGCTGCGGCAAACAGCGCTGGGGTGGTGAGGAGGCCTCGAGCGGCAACAGCGATCGGAGCAGTTCGCAAGTCCTCCCGCGAAGCAAGTGCCTGGACAAGCGACAGAATGTCGGTGACGCGCTGCGCGGCCAGCGGCTCACCGAGGATTAGCGAAGCCCAGGCATAGTGCTGTTCCGTCGAATGAGAGCGAGCGTAGCGGGCGGCGCCGGACGTCAGTTCCGGCGCAAGATCCCCGAAGCCGCGGATATCGGCAGCGCAGACGGCAAATCCTGACTCCGCAAGACGGTGAAGCAGCTCGCCTTCTCTCCAGCTCTGCCGCCCTGCCGAATCAAGCACCAAAAGCGTCTGGCGCGCGGTGCGTCCGGCCGGCAGATAAAGCCAGGCTGGCAGAAAAACGTTAGGCGCTGATTGGACCTCGATGGCCTCTAAGGCCGCCGTACGGTAGCTGATCCGCCCCACGACAGTGGCTTTGAGCTGCGGGTCTGGCTTGTGCGGCTGAAGCACCCGCTCAAGAGATGATCCTCGCGCAGACTGTGCGCTCCATCCCTTGCGAGTGAGAGCTGCCGGCGTAAGCCCACCGAACGCCACAACAACATTTCCCTGCTTCGTGACCCGCAGCCGCTCTTCCGGGATCGGTTTGATGACCGGCTCCTGGGTAATGGCTTGAGGACGATCGAGCAGCCAGCGGCTCATCCAGTTATAGATTTGCAGACGCAGGTCATAAGACAGCCCGTGCGGCAACGGCGTCTCATACCAGCCGATGCGGTCCGGGTAACCGAGCCGTGCATAGACTGCACTCAGGCGCTGATATTCCTCACGGCCATTCTCCATGTAGTTCGGAGAATACGTCCCAGCAAAGTCCTTAGCGCTCACGAGCACTAAGAGCGGCTTCGGAGCCATCGGGTAAAGCAGATCCCAACGGTCGAACCCGACCGGACCGGAACCGATGAAATTCTGCTCGGCGTCGTCCGTAGCGCCTGGAGGAATGAAGTTTCGTGCGGCCACGTTTTCGGTATTGGGACAGGCGATCGCGGCTGCGGCCAGCCGGTCGTCCACTGCCGCAAGCAGCATCGTGTTGGTCCCACCGCCGGACTGTCCCGTTGAAGCGAGTCTTCGGGAGTCTACGAGAGGATGTGCTGCGAGGTAATCCAGGCTGCGGACGGCGTCCCACGTTTGCAGGCGCGTGGCAGTGTCGCCGACCAGCAGCATTTGCTTGCCAGGGAGAGTATGCTCATCGTCGGCGCCTCCAGGCAGCCGGGTTCGGGATGGAACATTCCCTGGGTAATAGGTGCGCTCACCTTGCCCCATCGGGTCGAAGGCCAATACCACAAACCCAAGCCGCGCCAATCCCTGGCAGCAGATCTGGTACAGCGGATAGGCCTTGCCGTCAGTCGAGTGCCCGGCCTGGAAGAGGACTCCCGGATATGGCGGCTTGCCGGTTGTGGGGATGTAAAGATTGGCCGAGACGTGGAGCCGCGGCTGCGTCTCATAGACAACACACTCCACCCGAACTCCGTCGTGCTCAAACGAACTCGTCGTCCGAGCATTCAACGGCGTCCTCTGGAGTTCGCCGCCTACCAGTTCCCAGAACGTCCGCCTCACCCACTGCTGGCGCTCTCGAATCGCTGCTTCCGTCGTGAGCCCGCGAATTACCGCCGATCGCCGCTCGTACGCTTCCCGAGCGAGCATGCGCAGGTGGTCGGGAAGGCAGCGTGCATAGTCGCGATACTCGACTCGCGAAACCTGCTGGCCCAGCGCAGGCAACGACAGCAGCGCTGCCCCGCCCCTGATAACGGACCTTCTGGATAAGCCGGTGTTTGCCACGATTTCTTTCCTCCTACCGCGCTGTTCTGCTTCCTTCCACACTCCGACTGGCGATCCTCACATGCGGCCGGACCTCGCCGACGAGCGGCCGGATATAGTCCAGGTAAGCCGGCTTCACGTCGCAGCCGTCCGCCGTGATCCATTCCTGCGGAAACAAACGCTCCCGGCGCGCAACCTGCTCAAGCGGAACAAGAAATGTCGAGCTCCGGTAGGGATGATCCGAATCGCGGCGAATCGCCACCATGTAGCCGGAGTTGCCTTGAACTGCAGCCCGTACCGCGCTCCTTCCGCACACGAATGCCTCCGCGCGATCGACTTCGGAGACAAGCAGCGCACAGGATCGCCCTAACAGACCGGGCTTTTCGGCGCGCGCACGCAGTCCGGTCCGGGCGGAAATCAGACGCGCGAGACTGTGCCCCAGGTTGGATGGCAAGCGGTGGACAGGGCTGTCGGCCCGATCCACATCGGCGCCGAACGGTTCGCCTCGATCGTTCATCTGCCCTTCGCAAGCGACCAACACAACACGTCCCAGCCTGCGGTACACTGCTTCGACCTGGGCCATCAGTGTATCCTCGTTGACCGGCCTTTCCGGAAAGTAGATGAGATGCGGCGCGTCGTCCTCGTAGTGCCGGGCCAGCGCAGTGGACGCAGCCACCCATCCGGCATTCCGGCCCAAGGATTCGACAACGCACACGGGCGACGGCAGGGACCGGTTGTCTTCACCGATATCCCGAACGGCGTGCGCAAAGAAGCGCGCGCAAGAGGCATGCCCCGGCGAATGGTCCGTGACGCTCAAGTCGTTGTCGATGGTTTTGGGGATTCCTATGACGCTCAGCTCGTAGCCCCGCTCCACTGCCAGCCGATGGATCTGCATCGCAGTCTCCATCGATCCGTTTCCGCCCGTATAGAAAAAGAAGCGGACATTGTGACGCTCGAACAGACGGAATAACTGCTCGAAGCCTTCATCACGGATTTCCAGCCTGCTGCTCCCCAAGGCAGAACCTGGCGTGATACGCAAGGCATCGACAGTATCCTCGTCGAGCGCATTGAGGTCGATCAGATCGTCCGACAGCAGACCGCGAACGCCGAATCGCGCGCCCAGGAGATTCGTGATCTGCGGTTCGCGCCGGCATTGTTCGATTGCCCCTGCAAGACTGGCATTAATCACAGCCGTCGGACCGCCGCCGTGTGCGATGAGGGCAGTCCCACGGAGATCAGACATTCACTACAGCTCCCTTCCGATTTCTTACCAAAAGCATGACAACAGACGTCGCTACGAGCGGTATCAGACTGGCCGCTACCAGAACGGGTTCAAAGGAATATCGGTCTGAGATCCGGCCGATGAGGAATGTGGCCAGCATTGTTCCGGCACCGCTCAAAGCCCCGCCAAGTCCGCTCACCGACGCGACCGCGTTCCCGGGGTAAATGTCAGCTGGTAGTGTCAGAGCCATTGTCGACCAGGCCGCATAGCAGCACGTTGCCAAGCTGAACAGGCCGGCCAGAACCAGCAGATTCGAAGTGAATATGGCAAGGCCAATCGACGTCATGCCCAAACCGGTCACGCAGATTACCGCTTTTCGCGCAGTGACAGGATCCCAACCGCGGCCAACAAGAAAGCTGGAGATGCCGCCGCCCAGAAAGTTGCCCGCATCCGCTGCAAGAAACGGAATCCAGAAGGCAAGAACACCTTCCTCCAGGCGAATTTGCTTGGAAACAAGGTAAATGGCAAACCAGTCGGTAACGAAGAACCAGACAGGATCGGTGAGTGTTCGGCCCAGCATGATGCCCCAAGTGTCGCTGCGCTGCAGCAGTTGCCGTAAGGGTGCGGGCCGATTGATGGCAATTGTGTCTTCCGCCACAGCCGGAACCGGTGCTCGGCCAGCCACCCGCCGCCAGCAGAGGATCCAGAGGAATCCCAGAATACCCGGGATGGCAAGGGCGGCACGCCAGCTGCCCGTGAAATGCAGTAACCCGAGAACGAGAAACGGAGCAATTGCAGCACCGACCGCAGATCCGCTGTCGTAAATTGCAACGCCCAGGGCTCGCTCCTTCGGCGGAAACCGCTCAGCGACCACTTTTGCCGCACCGGGCCAGTTCCCTGCCTCGCCGATACCCAGCAGAAACCGGAAGCCGCAAAGCGACCACAACCCTTGAGCCAGAGGCGTCAAAACCGCGGCGGTCGAATACCAGAACACCGAGAAGGTCAACCCGGCGACACTACCGACGCGATCAAGCAGGCGGCCCATCAGCGGCTGCCCTACGGCGTAGGCCAACCGAAAGGCGATCACTACGTAAGCGAACTGCTCGTTTGACCAGCCTTGAAGGTCCTTTAGATGTGGCGCGAGAACAGCGAGGCTTTGACGGTCAATGTAGTTGATTACGGTGGAGGCGAACAGGAGACCGACAATCGGCCATCGGAGCCGCGAGTAAGGACTTTCTGCCTGCGCCGTCTTCAGCAAGACGGAATTCTCTCATGAAAAAGTAAACGAAGGCAATCGAAAGCACTCGTTGCCTTGGGAGGCTACTCCGCCATAAGCACGATCGCTATCAGGGCCAGCACCATGCCTGTTACCAGGATCGGACCGGGAATCACCTGGTAGAGAACGAGCGAAATCAGGATGGTGAGCATCGGAGCAAGCGAGGTCATCGGGACCACAATAATTGCTTGCCCGTACCGGACGGCGTAAACCAGCGTCAGAGCGCCAATCGAGTTCAGCACCTGGATCAATGCGGCTGCACCGGGCCCTTTGAATCCCCAATTGATTGGGGCTTGAAAATCGGTCATCGCAAGGGCAACAGGGATCAGAGCGACACCGGTTGCAGCCATGTAAAAGAAGATGCTCTCCGCCGTCATGGTCTTGTTGGCGGACTTCATGAAGAAGGCCTGAATCCCCCACATCACGAAGACGAGCACGGCCATCGGCAGCCACACTGCGGCGCTTCCCCCGCTCTCCGATGGCGGCTGATAGGACAGGAGCACGATCGCTGGCAAAGCCACTGCAATCCCCGCCCAACCGCGCCGCGAAGCTCGTTCCTTCAGAAACGTGACCGAGAGAATAATGGTGAGCACCGGATAGAGAGATACGATCGGAAAGACGAGATAAGCCGGACCTGAGCGCAACGCTTCGAAAAGCAGTAGCTGACCTCCCGCTCCGAGGAAACCGACCGCTGACCCGAGCATGACCGAGCGGAGATCGCGGTCGAGATGCCACTTGCCAACACGGAGCGCAACAAGAGCGCAAGGAATCATCGTGAGGGCCCAAACCGAATAGCCGAGCGTTGCAGGGAAGCCGGCCTTCTCAGGTACTTCGATCAGAGCGCCCCAGACGCCCCAAAAGAGCGTTGTGATCAGGGCATAGACAAGCCAGAGTTTCATGAAGATCCCGCGGGAATTTCGCCGCCGGCTGCAGACGGCGCTACCCCTGTCAAAGCAGTTTGGCACACATTTCCCACCCAGAAAAGCAAAGAAAGAAAAACAATAGGAACAGAAAGCGTTCCCATCGATTGACTTCGTTCCTTTTTCGGCGTTCTATTTGAGTGTGGGGGCAATCACGAAGGCAACCGACGTACGAGCCAACCGCCTGCTGGCAGAAGAACGCCGCAGGACCATCCTCCAGCTCCTCGAAAAGCACGGCCGCGTCACAGTTGAGCAACTGTCCGAGCATCTGCGCGTGTCGGCAGTCACCGTACGAGCAGATCTGGATGCCCTCTCGCGAGCCGGGGCGCTAGTGCGTTCGCACGGCGGAGCGGTCCGGCAGTTGAGCGCGATGGAGGATTACCCTCTCAAGTTCAAAGAAACATTGCACCAGGCGGAGAAGGCACGCATCGGCCTCGCCGCGGCGCAGCGAATCAAGCCCAATCAGACGATCCTGCTCGATTCAGGCACCACCACCGTTCAGGTGGCGCGCCACATCAAGCGATTGAACGTACGCCCGCTGACCGTGATCACAAACGCCCTGAATATCGCCGTCGAGCTCTCGGACTGCCCCAGCGTCTCGCTGATCATGATCGGCGGGATCCTCCGCCATCTCTCCAATTCTTTCGTCGGCCCTCAAGCAGAGAGCATGCTGCGCGACCTGCACGCCGATCACTGTTTCCTCGCCGTAGACGGGCTGCATCCGGACGACGGGCTATCCACGCCCGATGTCCTCGAAGCTCAATTGAACTCGATGATGATTCGGGTGTCGAACGAGGTCACTGTAGTTGCCGACGCCAGTAAACTCGGCCGGCGGAGTCTCTCCCTCATCGCAAAGCTCGACGCCGTGCATCGGGTTATCACCGATAACCGGATCACCGCAGAGATGCAGGATGCCGTGAAGGCAAAAGGTGTTGAACTGGTCGTGGTTTAGCTACGGCCGAAACACGAACTCGCGGAAAGCCGCCGGTACGTGAAACGATCTTTGCCCGGTTGGAGCCCAGGCAGCAAGGACCGCCCCTGTTTGCGGATCCTTCGGGC
>JADGHK010000145.1 GCA_019686145.1 Bryobacteraceae bacterium
GTGTTCGCATACGGCGTCCTGCTGCTGCCGACGGATCTGAAGAACGGAGAACGCCGTCCGGTGGTCGTGTGCCAGCACGGACTCGACGGCCGCCCTGACGATCTCATCCTTCCCCGCAACGAGACCGCCCAGCAAGTCTACGGCAACTTCGCGGCGAAGCTGGCCGATCGCGGCTTTGTCGTCTTCGTACCGCAACTACCTTACATCGGGGAGTTCCGCCAGTTGCAGCGAAAGGCCAATCCGCTCAAGCTCTCGCTCTATTCCTTCATCCTCGGCCAGAACCAGCGCATCCTGGAATGGCTCTCCGCTCAGCCCTTCGTCGATCCGGGCAGAATCGCTTTCTACGGCCTCTCCTATGGTGGGAAAACGGCGCTACGCGTCCCGCCGCTGCTTGATGGGTATGTCCTCTCCATTTGCTCGGGTGATTTCAATGAGTGGATCTGGAAGGTCACCACGGTGGATTTTGCTGGCAGCTATATGTTCACTCACGAGTACGAGATCATGGAGTTCGATACCGGCAACACCTTCAACCACGCCGAGCTGGCAATGCTCATGGCGCCGCGTCCGTTCATGGTGGAACGCGGGCATCGCGACCCCGTGGGCATCGACGAATGGGCCTCCTTCGAATACGCGAAGGTGCGGCGTTTCTATGACGAACTGGGCATCGGCGACCGCACCACCATCGAATACTTCAACGGTCCGCACCGGATTCATGGCGTCGGCACGTTCCGCTTCCTGCACCGCTTCTTGCAGTGGCCGGAGCCGCAGGACTAAGCCCTTTTGCCGCCTTTCCAAAAAACGTATGGTTTGAAGCAAACGTTCAACAAGCGTTGAACGGGCCATTCTGAGCTGCAGCGCGGCCGATTTGTACCTTGACACCCGCCCAGGCATGCCGTATAACCGACCTCGTCGCCGGGCTACCGGCTGGGGCCTCACTCCTTCGAGCGGCTCGTGTCGCCTAGAGGCAACCAGGCGTCATGGCCGTTCGCTCATCTGCAATACCCGCGCGTGCAAATTCCATCGGCACGTGCCGGCGAATCTCGTTGGCAAGGGAGGGAACCGTGAGTGTTGTACACATACTGCGACGCGTGTGCTTCGGCGTAGCTTCTGTCTGCCTGCTGTTGCTTGCGGCAGTGCTGCTCGCCGATGGCGACGACAAACGGGACTCAGCCACAGCAAATGCGATAGCGATGGTCCAGGAGGGGCAACGGACGTTTCGCTTCGACACGTTTGGAGACGAGGCGTTCTGGGGCGATCAACTGAAATTGCATCTGGCGATTGAAGGCGCACAGTTCGGCGGGGTTGGCCCCGGCGTATCGCCGAGGACCGCGCTCTCAGTTGGCCTGAAAGTGGACGCAGACGCGCTTCCGTTGAACCTGCTCGAGCAGTTTCGGCGCGGCGATATCAACCTGGACAACCCGGCGGTTACGCTCGCGCTGCTGCGCCTGGACGCGGTTGTCGGCTTAAAGGGATTTTTCGAAGGCGGCACGCTCCGCTCGATTGGGATTCAGTGCGCGCTGTGCCACTCTACGGTGGATAACTCGCAGCAAGGCCTCTGCCCGCCCGGCCTGCAACCGAACCCGGGCACCGGCTGTGTTGGCCGCCGTCTGGATGGCTGGCCGAATCGCGACCTGAACGTTGGGGCGATCATAGCGCTGGCCCCCGATCTGACCCCCTTCACCAATTTGCTTGGGGTGGATGCAGACACAGTCAGGAAGGTTCTCCTCGCCTGGGGACCGGGCAAGTTCGACGCGGAATTAATTCTCGATGGTAAAGGTTTCCGCCCCGACGGCCAGACGGCCGCCACGTTGATCCCGCCGGCGTTTGGGCTGGCCGGCGTCAACCTGCACACTTGGACGGGCTGGGGATCCATCCCTTATTGGAATGCCTTTGTAGCGAACCTCGAAATGCACGGCCAAGGCCGGTTCTTTGACCCCCGCCTTGACAACCCGCAGCAGTTCCCGATTGCCGCCGCGAACGGCTTCGCCAACGTGATGGTGGATCCGGACGCGGACCGGATCACGGCCAAGCTGCCCGCTCTGCACCTGTACCAGCTATCGATTCCGTCCCCGGAGCCGCCGGCCGACAGTTTCGATCGCGAGGCCGCCAGGCGCGGAGAAGCGCTGTTCACAGGAAAAGCGATGTGCAACAACTGCCACGTCAAGCCGCTGTGGACCGAACCCGGCTGGAACCTGCACCTTCCCTCTGAAATCTGCACCGATTCGTTCCAGGCGGACCGGTCGCCGGACCGGCGTTACAGAACCTCGCCGCTCGGCGCGCTCTTTACCCACACCAAAGGCGGCTTCTACCACGATGGCCGTTTCGCCACCTTACCGGACGTGATCGACCACTACAATGCCTGCTTCAGTCTGGGGCTGACCGAAGCGGAACGAAACGATCTCGTGAACTATCTGCTGAGCCTCCGGTTTTGAGCCCGCCAGCTCCGCGGCTACCGCGCCGGCTTGGCAGGAACAGCGGGCCGCTCAGCACGAACGTAATCGCTATTCCGGAGCGGCCCGCCCGGCTTGGCTTCGTCTGGTATCGGCAGACCGGCTGCCTTCATGACGCGATGGAACGCCGCCACCGTCGCGGGCGACGGTTTGTAATTGCCGAACCGGTAGCCTTGCGCGATCGTCAACGGCGTCCAGCCGTGTGCGTTTTTCCGGTTCCAGATCTCCGGTTTGGCCCCTTTTGCAGCGAGGAATTCCACGACGGCAGGCAAGTTCTTGTACGCCGCGCCATGCATTGCAGTCTCGCCGTTGTTGTCAACCGCGTTGATGTCGTTGCCCAGCTCCAGGGCCACCTGCACGGCTTCCAGTACTTCACTTTCGGTTCCGGCGTCTTCACCGGGTGAACGCGTGCCGAGCCCCGCGGCGACGATGAGCGGTGTCGCATTATCGGCGTTCGGGATCGTTGGATCGGCTCCGAGCGATGCCAATAGACGCATCAGCTCGGCATCCGCGGTACGCGCAGCCAGCAGGAACGGCGTTGCGCCGACGGTGTTCAGGCTCGTGAGTCCGAAATTGACGCGGCGCGTCATCCGGAGGTTCAGGTCAGCGCCGTGCTCAACCATTTTGCGCACGAACTCGAGGCTTGTCATCGTGCCGGAGCCATAAGGCGGCGGATCGTTGTCGCCGCCTCCGGGCTTCCGCACGGTCGGGATCATGTGCAGAGGAGCATAGCCAGGACCCATTGCGTTCGGGTCGGCGCCGGCTTCGAGCAGCATCGCCGCAAGGCTGAAGTGGGCGTTCGCTACCGCCAGGTGCAACGCGCTGGTTCCGGCCCTCGGGGCTCCCGCGCCAGATGCGGGCCTTGGCCCCGGGGCCTGCCGCGGCCGGATCGTCTCGTTGACGTCTGCACCCGCTTCCAGCAGGACACGGACAACGTCGGCGTGTCCTTCGCGGACGGCGAACAACAGCGGAGTAAAACCGGAAGGAAGGCTTTTCCGGAAATCGGCGCCGGCTTTGAGCAGAGCCCGCACAACTTCTGCGTGGCCTTCGGCCGCCGCCCACATAAGCGCCGTCTGGCCCCGCCGGGGCTCCTTCGCGTGGACGTTGGCGCCGCTGGCAAGAAGCGCCTTCACGGCGTCCACCTTCCCGGTGCGCGCAGCCGTCATCAGCGGCGTCTCTCCTCCCGGAAGGGCGGCGTTCGGATCCGCGCCAGCCTTCAGGAGCAACTGCACCATCGCTCCGTTCCCGTTGGTGCACGCAAGCGACAGCGGCGTGACGCCGTAGCGGTTCACCGCGTTGACGTCCGCCCCTTCGCGGATCAACTGTTCCGCGCGCGGCAGATCGTCCTCATAGACGGCCCGGTGCAGAGGCGTCGTACCGTCCTTGTCCACCGCTGCCGGCAGCGCCATCGCCGCCAGCAGGCAGATCACAGCAATCTCGCCATAGCGTGTCATCGTTACACCGGGAGGGGTTCCAGCAGCTCCTCGATCTTGCCGTCGCTGTCCTGGAAGGAATCGAGCCGCACGCCAACTTTGTCAAGCAGCGTCAGATGCAGGTTGGCCAGAGGCTTTGGCTCCTGATACCGGATGTGCCGGCCTCCTTTGAGCTTGCCCGCGGCTCCGCCTGCAACCAGAATGGGCAAATTCGTGTGGTCGTGGACATCGGGGTTGCCCATGCCGCTGCCATACAGCCAGAGGCAGTGATCGAGCAGCGAGCCGTCGCCGTCTGGAGTGCCCTTTAGCTTTTGAAGGAACCCGGCAAAGAGCGACACGTGGTATGCGTTGATTCTGGCCACCTTGGCGAGTTTCTCCGGATCGCCTCCGTTGTGAGTCAGCGGGTGATGCGGTTCGGAGACGCCGATCTCCGGGTAAGTCCGGTTGCTCGTTTCGCGGGCGAGCTGGAAGGTAATGACCCTGGTCACATCGCCCTGCAGCGCGAGTACCTGAAGATCGAACATCAGCCGCGCGTGATCGGCATAGGCAGCGGGAACACCCACGGGACGCTCGAGATCGGGCAGAGGATTCTCGTCAGCCGCAGCCTCCGCCTTTTGGATCCGGCGCTCCACCTCGCGGACCGTGTCGAGGTATTGATTGACGCGCGCGCGATCGGAGGGGCCAATTTCTCTCTGTAAACGGGCGATATCTTCCCTGACCCAGTCCAGAAGGCTGGCATTCTCGCGCAGATCAGCTTTGCGGTCCGCCGCGCTGCCGCCATCGCCGAACAGGCGCTCGAATACTACGCGCGGATGAGCCTCGGCCGGCAGGGGCGTTGTCGGAGACGACCAGGACAGGTTGTTCTGGTAGACGCAGGCATAGCCGTTGTCACACTGCCCCACCGTCGTGAGGAGATCCATCGCGAGTTCCAACGAGGGGAGGCGTGTGTCGCGCCCCAAGTGCCGGGCGGCGATCTGATCGACGGTGGTTCCCAGATAGTAGTCGCTGCTTTCGGTCCACTTCGCCTTGGCCGCGCTCAGGAATGCGGCATTCGAGGTTGCATGCGTGCCGGGATAGGCGTTCTTCAGCTCCAGATTGGTGATTACCGTGATGTAGTCGACAACCGGGGCAAGCGAACGGAGCGAAGGCGACAACTCCGTGAGGCGGCCTGAGCCGGGGGGAGTCCACTCCGGAAGGTGCGCCCCCATCGGCATGTACACGAAGCCCAGGCGGCGCACGGGATTCGCCGGCGTGGCCGTCTGTGCAGTCAAGGCCGGGACCATGGCATCCAGCAACGGCAGCGCGACGGTGGCGCCGAGGCCGCGGAGAAACGTCCGTCGCGGCAGAGCTTTCCTCGTGATAATCACTGCGACCTCCTCATCTGGAATGGCGTACTGTTGACGATCCCCAGGATGAAGGACGAAAACCTGTAATCGGCCTTTTTGGCCTCGCGGACCACTTTCCGTATCGACGGCGCATCGTAGTACTCGACTCCACGGCCCAGTGCGTAGGTCAGAAGTTTTTCCGCAAAGGTGGTTGCAAACACATCGGGGTACTTGAGCAGGGCCTGCTGGAGGCCCGCGACCCCCTCGAACTTGCTGCCGTCCGGAAGATTGCCGGAAGCGTCAATCGGCCCACTGTCGTCGCGATCGCGCCACCGGCCCACCGCGTCATAATTCTCGAACGCAAAACCCAGCGGATCCATCAGATTGTGGCAGCCTGCGCAGGCCGGGTTGGCCCGATGCTGGGCGATCCGCTCGCGCAGCGACAAAGTCTTGCCGGACCCGCTGTTCTCCTTGAGAGCGGGCACGGCCGGCGGCGGGGGAGGCGGCGGCATGCCGAGAATGTTGTCGAGAACCCACTTACCTCTAATGACCGGCGAGGTCCGGGTTGCATAAGAGGTTACGGTCAGAATGCTGCCGTGACGCAGGACGCCCCCGCGCACACTTCCTTCGTCGAATGTCACGCGCCGGAAGCGGCTGCCGTACACATTCGGAATGCCGTAGTGCTTTGCCAGACGCTCATTCACGAAGGTGTAGTTGGCGCGCAGCAAGTCGAGCACGCTGCGATCCTCCCGCAGAATGCTCTCGAAGAACAGCTCGGTCTCCTGGCGGAACGCCTGCCTGAGATTGTCATCGAAGTCTGGAAACAGGCGCATGTCCGGCCGGGCGGCAGCCAGATTCCTGAGGTAGAGCCACTGCTGGGCGAAGTTCGTCACCAGGGAGCGCGACCTTTCGTCGGCGAGCATCCGGAGGACTTGCCGCTCGAGCACGGATGGCGTCCTCAGCTTCCCGTCGATGGCGGCCTGCAGCAGCTCCTCGTCCGGAATGCTGCTCCAAATAAAGAAGGACAATCGGGAGGCCAGTTCCAGATCGCTGATCCGGTACGCCTCGCCCGGAGCAACCCCGGCGGGATCCCGCTCCACTCGAAACAGGAATTCGGGACTGACCAGAATCGCTCGCAGTCCCATCTCAATGCCGCCCTCAAATCCTCGCTCTTTCCGCGCGGCTCGAAAGAATTTTAAGGGCGCCTCGCAGTCGCGATCCGTCACCGGGCGGCGGTAGGCGCGGCGCGCCAGATTCGCGAAGATCCGGCTGGCGCAGGCTTCCTCGTCCTTCTCGCTCGCCGGCGTGCAGATGAAAATG
>JADGHK010000146.1 GCA_019686145.1 Bryobacteraceae bacterium
ACCTTTTGCGGCAGCACCTTCCCGGCCTCGAGGATGATGTCCGCAGTCAGCTCGACACGCTCCCACTCGATCGAAACCCCGGTCTCTTCAAGCACTCGCACAGTGGCGTCGGCAACCTCAGGACCGATGCCGTCTCCAGGGATTAGGGTTACTTTATGGGCCACGGCCTCATTATAGTGGGACAATACAAGTTCATGTCGAGAATGCAACGAGTTCTGCTGAGTGTTACTGATAAGACGGGTATTGTAGACTTTGCGCGTGGCCTGGCCGAGTTGGGCCTCGAACTGGTTTCAACCGGAGGGACCGCGCAGACGCTACGCGAGGCGGGCCTGAAGGTACGCGACGTCGCCGAGATTACCGGATTCCCGGAGATGCTGGATGGCAGGGTGAAGACGATTCATCCTCGGATCGCCGGCGGAATCCTTGCTGTCCGATCCAAGCCGCAGCACATGCAAGCCCTCGAGAGCCATCAGATTCCCACGATCGACATGGTGGTCGTGAATCTGTATGCGTTCGAAAAATACGCTGAAAAAGAGGGCGCCACTTTAGATGAGCTGATCGAGAACATCGACATTGGAGGCCCGACGATGATCCGGGCGGCAGCAAAGAACTGGCAGGACGTGGCCGTTGTCGTTCAGCCCTCGGACTATCCCCAAATCCTCGAAGAACTACGGAAAAACAACGGAGTCCTGTCCCGAAGCACCCTATGGGAGCTGGCGAAAAAAGCCTTCACCCTCACTGCGAATTATGATCGGGCGATCAGCAGCCGCCTGGCGCGTATCCACGTCGAGGACGGCTCGATCCGGGATGAATGCGCCGAGCTCCCGGCGACACTCGACATCCGGGTTCCCCAGACTCTCAGCTTGCGTTATGGCGAGAATCCGCACCAGAAAGCAGCGCTCTATGCCAGCGGCAAGAGCGGGATAGCGGGCGCGGAACAACTTCAGGGGAAAGAACTCTCCTACAACAACCTGGTCGACCTGGACGCCGCCTGGCAGCTCGTTCTGGAGTTTGACCGCCCCGCGAGCGCCATTATCAAGCACACGAATCCCTGCGGCTGCGCAGAGCAGGACACACTCGCAGAGAGCTACCGCAAGGCATTCGAGGCGGACCCTGTCTCGGCCTTCGGCGGCGTTCTCGCTTTCAATCGCGAACTGGATGCAGAAACGGCCCAGGAGATCGTGAAGACCTTTATCGAGGCGATCGCGGCGCCCGGTTACAGCCAGGAAGCCCTCGCAATTCTCGCAAGCAAGAAGAACCTCCGTCTTGTCCGCGCGACCCCTCCTGGAAACGAGCTCGTCGTCAAATCGATCAGCGGCGGCTATCTCGCGCAGACAGCCGACACGCACCGGCTGGAACGGGCAGCCTGCAGGGTGGTCACCCAGCGCACGCCTGCCGAGGAGGAATGGCGGGGCCTGGAGTTTGGCTGGAAAGTCGTAAAGCACGTAAAGTCGAACGCCATCGTCTATGCGAGGCCTGGACAGCTGGTCAGCGCAGGCGCCGGCCAAATGAGCCGCGTCGATTCGGTCAAAGTGGGCGCGATGAAGGCTGTACTGCCGCTCCCCGGCACGGTTTTGGCTTCCGATGCCTTCTTCCCGTTTCCGGACGGGCTCGAAGAGGCGGTGCGCCACGGGGTTACGGCGGTGATTCAGCCCGGCGGATCCGTCCGAGATGAAGAAGTGATCGCTGCGGCGAACCGCCTTGGGGTTGCTATGGTTTTCACCGGAATCCGCCACTTCCGCCACTGAGAACATTCTGGCGGCAGGCGCGGCTAACCTGGCTGCCGGATGACTCGAAGATTAGTTAGGACGGAAGTGCTAGTCATATCTGGGTCTTGTACTCGTTGCGACCTAGGTCATTCTATGGTGAACTGGTTCAGTACAAACGGGGCTGAAGCACGTATGAGGCCGTTGACATGCACTTTCCTGATCTTCGTGTTGGTTGCCGGGCTTGGCTGCTCCCGCGATCCGGAAGTTCTCAAGAAGAAATACGTCGAGAACGGCAATAAGTATTTCAACAACGGCAAGTATAAAGAGGCCTCCATCCTTTACCGAAAGGCGCTCGGCAAGGATGCGCGCTATGGCGAAGCATACGCGCGGCTGGCGGAAGCGGAAATGCGTTTGGGCCGGACCGTGGAAGCGGTCCGCGCATACCAGAGAGCTGTAGAGCTGTTACCGAACAACACGGAAGTTGCTTCAAAGCTTGCCAATCTGTACTTAGCCGCGTTCCTGGCACGGCCGAATCGTACCTATCTGAGAGCCGAGCTCAGCTCCCTCCAGGAGATCCTGAAGAAACGGGACCCGATGTCGTACGAGGCTCTGCGGCTGGAGGGCTATGTCGCCATTGTCGACAAGAACTACCGCCTCGCGATTGAAAAGCTGCAGGCTGCAGACCGCGTCAAACCGGGCCAGCCCGATGTCGTCGTGGCTCTGGCCCAGTCAATGATCGCAATTTCACAGAGCAAAGAGGCCGAGGAGCTGATCGGCCGGAACATCGAGAAGAACAGGAATTATTCTCCGATGTACGATCTGCTGACGGCCGATCTCCTCCGCCAGGGGCGCATAGCGGACGCGGAAGAAGTACTGAAACTGAAGATCAAAAACAACCCTAAGCAACTCTCCTACCGCTTGCAATTGGCCGGTCTGTACGCCGGAACCCAGCGCCCGGCGGAAATGAACAGCGTGCTGAAAGAGGCCCTGGATAACTCCAGCGATTTCCCGGATGCGTATAAGCGAATTGGCGAGTTCTTTGTGAGAATCCGCCAATTTGACCGCGCCAAGGCGCTGCTGGAGCAGGCGATTCAGACTCATCCCGAGGAAAAGCTTGATTACCAGAAGATGATCGTCGAAGTGCTCGCGGCCCAGGGAAAGCCTGCTACGGCGATGGACCTCGTGGACAAGCTGCTGGCCGAGCACAAGGATGATGCCGACCTTCGCGCAGCCCGCGCAAGCCTCGTTTTGCAAACCGGCGATCGAGACCAGTTGCAGAGAGCGATCGACGATCTGGTGGCAGCCGCGCAGAAGTCGCCGCACAACTTTGTCATCCGGCACAATCTCGGCCGCGCCTATATGGCGAAGGAGGAGCTGGAAGCGGCCCGCATCCAGTTCCAGGAAGCATTGAAGAGCAGGCCGGACTACCTGCCTTCAAAAATTCTGCTGGCGCAGGTTCATCTCTCGAAGAAGGAGTATGCGAAAGCGCTCCAGTTTGCCGGCGAAGCGCTGGACATCGATGAGAGGAACCTCCATGCGCGGCTGATCCGCTCGGCGGCGCTCATGGGCAGTGGAGAGCTGAGCCAGGCGCGCAAGGAGCTTTCGGACACGCTGCAAATGCATCCGGGAGCGAGCGACGCAAAGTTCCAGCTCGCCATGCTGAATCTCAGCGAGCGTAAGCTCAAGGAATCGGAAACCCTGTTCCGCAGTATCCAGGCTGCGAATCCGCAGGATCCGCGGGGTGTTCTGGGTCTGATCGAGACCTATATGGCCCAGGGCAGGCACGACGAGGCCAAGCAGATTCTGCAAAAGGAGCTTGATGCTGCCCCGGAGCGTGACGATGTCCGGCTGGCGCTCGCAAATATCATGTTCCGTTCGCAGGATTACCCGGGCGCCATCCCGCATTACCGGGCGCTTCTGGCGAAAAAGCCGGAGGCTCCTGACATGATGGTCAGGCTTGGAATCGCGCTGGCGCGCAACAGGCAATATGGCGAAGCCGAAGAGACGTTGAAGAAAGCTGCCTCGCTCAGCCAAGGCAATCCGGCTGCATTGATTGAGCTCGGGATGCTGTACGAAGCCCAGGGGCGGCGCAACGATGCCCGGCCTCTCTACGAGCGCGTCCTCAAAATCCAGCCGGACAACCCGATCGTTCTGAACAACCTCGCCTATATCCTTGCCGATGAGGGCAAGGATCTCGACCTGGCGCTCACCTACGCTCAAAGAGCCAAGCAGAAGCTGCCGAACAACACCAACGTGGCAGACACGCTGGGATGGATCTACGTCAAGAAAAACCTCAGCGACAACGCCATTCAGATATTCCGGGATCTGACAGCAAAGAATCCGGACAATGCCGAATTCCGCTACCACCTTGCCATGGCCCTCCTCCAGAAGGGGGACAAGGGACAAGCGAAGAAGGAACTCGAGGTGGCGCTTCGCGCAAAGCCGAATAAGTCCGTGGAGGAGAAAATCCGTCAACTGATCTCGCGAATCGGTTAACCAAGGCGGCTTCCTCGCTCCTCGCCCGAACTGCTGTCGCCGGACTGCGCCCATGAATCTTCAAAAGTACCCTTCTGCGCCTTACGTCGTCCCGTTTCTTGTTTTTCTGCTGTTTCTGGGCATCGGTCCCCATTTGCCCATTGCCGAGCAGATCGAGCACCCGCTGCGGTTCGCGATTCTCTCGGCCGTGCTGTGGGTGTTCTCACGCCAGGTAATCTCCTTCCGAACGACCCGCGCGATTTCGAGCATTCTGCTGGGTGTCGCCGTGTTCATCCTTTGGGTTGGGCCGGATCTCTTGATTTCCGGTTACCGGGAACACTGGCTGTTCCAGAACCCGCTCACAGGAACCCTGAAAAGCTCCCTCTCGGACGAAGCCCGCTCAAATCCGTGGATTCTGTCCATCCGGTCGCTCCGGGCCGTCGTGCTCGTGCCGATGATCGAGGAGCTGTTTTGGCGCGCGTGGCTCATGCGATGGATCATTTCCAGTAATTTCCGGAAAGTCCCGCTTGGAACATACTCGGCGTTTTCGTTTTGGGTGACGGCCCTTTTGTTTGCTTCCGAACATGGGCCATACTGGGAAGTTGGACTGCTAACCGGGGTCGTTTATAACTGGTGGATGATCCGGACGCGATCCTTAGGCGATCTGATCCTCACCCACGCGGTTACCAATGCCTGTCTCTGCGCCTTTGTGCTGGCTACGGGCCGGTGGGAGTACTGGATGTAGCCGTGGCGGGAGGGGCGCGGACGGGAAAGCTCGGGAAGAAGAAAGAATGGTCGAACAAATCGTGAAGGGCGTTACCGCCGCAAAGGCAAGGGTTGTGCTCTTCGACTTTGACGGGACTCTGTCACTGATCCGTGCAGGCTGGATGGATGTGATGGTCCCCATGATGGTCGAGATCCTGAGCGAGCTCAAGACCGGCGAAAGCGAGGGCGAACTCGAATCCGTGGTTCGGGAATGGGTTGGCCGCCTGACTGGCAAGCAGACCATCTACCAGATGATTGAGCTGGCAAGCCAGGTGGAGAAGCGAGGCGGCAAGCCTCTGGATCCGCTCGAATACAAGCGCATGTACCATCAGCGCTTGATGAACCGGATCGAGTACCGCTTGAAGGAGCTGCGGAACGGGCATGCTTCGCCGGAGAAGTATCTGGTGCCCGGATCGCGAGCCCTGCTCGAGAGCCTCCGCGAGCGCGGGCTGAAGCTGTACCTTGCCAGCGGCACCGATGAAGCCTACGTCCTCGACGAGGCGCGCCTGCTCGATATCGACCGGTACTTCGACGGCGGAATCTATGGCGCCCAGGATGACTATAAGAGCTTTTCGAAGGCTCTGCTGATCCAGCGAATCATCTCCGGCGCCGGCTATCGTGGAGAGGAATTCCTCGGTTTTGGCGACGGCTACGTGGAGATTGAGAACGTGAAACAGGTAGGGGGTGTCGCGGTAGGTGTCGCCACGGACGAGCCGGATTGCGCCCGAATTGACGAGTGGAAGCGGACGCGTCTGGTAGGCGTGGGCGCCGATTTCATCGTTCCCCATTACGGAATGCTGCCGCAACTGCTCTCGACTCTCTTTCCGCAGTAGAATCGAGTCTTGCCGCGGCAATACAAATGACATCGAAGTACCGAACTTTTGACCGTTCGCGTCTGCGGATCCGGCCGCTGGCGGAACGCACTCATGACCTCGAGCTCAGTCGGTGGCTTTCTCTGGAAGACGAGACGCCGCCCTTCTCTCATCCCCAGCTTCCGGAAGTAGCGCGGCGCGTGGTCGCAGCCCGCACTGCCGGCGCTTCGCGCATTCTGATGATGGGAGCCCATCTGCTGCGCGCCGGCGTGAATCACCACATTATCGACTTGATGCGGCGCGGGCTGATCAGCCACATCGCCATGAACGGCGCCGGCATGATCCACGACTACGAGCTGTCGCGCATCGGCGCGACAACCGAGAGCGTTGCTCGCTACATCCGCTCAGGCGAATTCGGGTTGTGGCAGGAAACGGGGGAACTGAACGATTGGATCGCAGAAGCGGCGCGGCTTTGCCTGGGACTCGGCGAGAATGTCGGCCGCCGTCTTGCGGAATCCGCGTACCCGCATCGGGAGCTGAGCGTGCTGGCCGCCGCCTACCAGCTGTCCGTTCCCGTGACCATTC
The DNA here is from genome assembly GCA_019686145.1 of Bryobacteraceae bacterium. Taxonomy (GTDB): domain Bacteria; phylum Acidobacteriota; class Terriglobia; order Bryobacterales; family Bryobacteraceae; genus JADGHK01. The sequence continues at coordinate 6,347 of JADGHK010000146.1, forward strand.
ATGTCGGGATTGGCTACGATATCTTACACGAGCATCCAAACTGTGACGGCGCTGCTTTGGGCGCCGCCAGCTACCGCGATTTTTTGATCTTCGCTGACGCGGTGGAACGTCTGGAAGGAGGGGTCCTGCTGAGCTTCGGCTCAGCCATTATGGCCCCGGAGGTGTTTCT
>JADGHK010000147.1 GCA_019686145.1 Bryobacteraceae bacterium
GTCCTCCCACGTCGGCTCTTGATTCTGCTTCATTCGAGGGATCTTAACCTATGCGTTTGGCAGTAATCGGCTTGTGCCTGCTGATGGGCACGCCTGAAGTCCTGTATCCGAAGGTGGGTGATCAGGGCAGGAAGCAGGGAAGGCCACAAGGTGGGGCAGTGCCTCCCGGCGTCAAGACTCCTGGTGTGCGGATTCCGGCTTCCGACTTGAAGGCGGAAGCAGAGATCCGGCTGTCTGGTTCGCTTGAGGGGATTCTCGGCGGGGCGACAGTCTGGATTACGAATTCCAAAGAGAATCGGCTGGATCGGATTGATCCGAAACTCGCCACTGCCGGAGAAGCTGTTACAGGGCTCAGCCATCCCTGCACAGCTCCGGCTCTCGGCTTCGGCAGCTTATGGGTGTTGAACTGCGGTGACAAGACCCTGGCGAGAGTACATCCGAAGACGGGAAAGATCACCTCGATCCCGACGGGCGCGGGCAGCGCAAAGACGACGATCGCAGTCTCTCCCGACAGTGTGTGGGTCTTGACGGACGAAAGGACAACCCTTTCCAGAGTTGATCCGGCGGATAACAAAATCGTGGCCGAAGTGCGTTTGCCAGCCGGTTGCAACTCCCTGGCGTTTGGGGAATCGGCTGTGTGGGCTACCTGTCCTGCCGAAGATAAGACGCTGAGGATTGACCCGCAAACAAACACGATTGCAAGCCGGATCGACGTCGCCGCTGGCCCGCAATTTGTCGCAGTTGGTGAAGGCGCCGTTTGGGTTTGGTGTCAGAAGGCCGGGAAACTCGAGCGAATTGATCCAAAGACAAACAAGGTAGCAAAGACCATCGACCTCGGCGCACCTGGCTTTCCGGGCGAGATTGCGATCGGCGAGGGGTCTGTTTGGGTCAGCACGCCGGGGCTTCCGATCAGCCGGATTGATCCTGCCACGGATTCCGTGGCGCAGCAGTTTGTTGGGGAAGGGGGAGGGGGCATAGCCTTCGGTGCTGGCTTCCTGTGGCTGGTGAACGTGGATCAGCGGACCGTCTGGAAGATGGATCCCAAACGCGTCCTTGCAACCCTTGCCTACTAGGTCCCATTGGTCGCAGCTCCAATCCCGTCTGGATTGCGTGACTAAGCGAAGGAGTCATGAGATGAGAAAGTTACGAGTGTATCCCGCGCTGCTTGCCTGCGCCGGTCTTTGCCTGTCGCTTGCCTTGATGCCCGGGCAGGAAGGGCCTCCGGTGGAGGTGAAGAAGAAAAAGGCGAGCCGGCCTCCGCGTCCGGGAGTACAACGCCCCGGAGTGCAGCGGGATATCTCGACCATCAAGCCCGAGGCCGTCTTCCCGGTTGAGGGAGTGCCGGACTGGCAGGTTGTGACCGAGGACGCCGTCTGGGTGTCCAACGGGCCCAAGAATACAGTCCACCGCCTGGACCCGAAGACCAATCAGGTGATCGCGGCAGTCGAGGTTGGAAAGCGGCCCTGCTCTGGCCTGGCTGCAGGCTTCGGCAGTGTTTGGGTACCCAACTGCGGGGACAAAACCCTCTCCCGAGTCGACATGAAGACCAATCAGGTTGTGGCGACTCTTCCTGTCGGCCCCGCAAACAGCGAGGGAGGGCTCGCGGCGAGCCCTGACAGTATCTGGATTCTGAGCGATCCGTCGGGCATTCTTTCCCGCATCGACCCGGCAACGAATCAGGTAATCGCCCAGATCAAGGTGCCCTCCGGTTCCTTCGCCTGCGCCTATGGCGAAGGCGCGATCTGGTTAACCAGCACGGAGAACAGCCTGGCTGTCCGCGTGGACCCGAAGACGAATTCCGTAACGCACACCGTACCTGTCGGACCGAACCCCCGGTTCTTGACGATAGGAGCCGGATCCATCTGGACGCTGAACCAGGGAGACGGAACAGTGTCGCGTGTGGACGCGACCACGGGCAAGCTCCTGGCGACGATCGAGGTTGGCGTTCCGGGGCCGGGCGGCGAAATCGCCTACGGCGAAGGGTTCGTCTGGCTTACTGTCTTTCAGATCCCGCTCACTCAGATCGACCCGAATACGAATCAGGTGGTGAGGCAGTGGGTGGGTCCCGGCGGGGATGCTGTCCGCGTCGGGCACGGGTCGGTGTGGCTATCCAATCTCCGGCAGCAGAATCTGTGGCGCATCGATCCTAAGCAGCTGTAGTTCCCGTCAAGAATTGTAACGCCGTAGCCAGGGCCGGAAGTTTCCGGCCCGCCCCGCCAGTCATATATAATGTAGGCGTCCGAGTCTCCGCGTGGAGATGCGCCATGTCTGCTATTCCCTGGGCTGTGGTCGCCTTCCTGCTTACGAGTGCTGCGCACGCACAGACGCGCACGCTCGCGCTGTACGCCGAGAAACCCTCGGGAATGGACTCTTTCACGTTCCAATCCCTTCGGGAAGAGCTTCGGCGGCTGCTGGCTCCGGCGGACGTGGATTTTAAGTGGAAGGAGGCAGACCAGCGCTACCCGGGAGAGCACTTCGACCTGGCGATCGTGGGCTCTTTCGACGGCTCTTGCGCATTCGGCGATTCCTCTTCCCGCGGGAATGTGTCCTTGGCGCCGGCTGGCAGTCTCGCCCATACGGAGATTACGGGCGGCCGGATCCTGCCTTTTTTCCGCGTCGACTGCTCCGGGCTGTCAGAAATGCTCGAGCCAGCGCTACAGCGATATCAAGGATGGACGCGGCACACCATGGCCGGGAGAGCTGTGGCTCGTGTGATTGCTCATGAGATCTACCACATTCTGGCGAAATCCGTGGACCATCATGATTCCGGCATCGCCAAGCCCTGCTTCTCGTTGCACGATTTGACCAGGGATGCCTTCGCGTTTGATCTCCGGAGCCTGGCGGAGATGCGGCCGGTGCAGAAGCCGGGTCGGTCCGGGTCCGGCGCTGACGCCGTGGATGAGGCAAGCGGGCGTTAGCCCAGGAACTCCTTTGGCATTCAACCTGTTCGAGTGATGCGCCGTCCCAAGGGCGGTTTCCCGTCCGCCTGCATGGGATAATGGCAAATAGCGTCTCAATTCCATGATCCAACTCTCCTCGGCCGGCAAACGGTTCGGTCCAAAACTGCTTTTTGAGAATCTCGACTGGCTGATCACCCCCAAGGATCGCGTTGGCCTGGTTGGCGCGAACGGCACAGGGAAGTCGACTCTTCTCAAGATTCTCGCCGGCATTGAAACGCTCGATTACGGAACGATCAACGTCACTAAGGGAATCTCCGCGGGCTACCTGCCGCAGGACGGATTAAGCCTTTCGGGAAGGACGGTTTTTGCGGAATGTCTTTCCGTCTTCGCCAGCCTGAAGGACATGGAGCGCGAGGCCGAGGAGCTCACGCGCCGCCTGTCCGAACTTGATCCCGCAAGCGCCGAATACGCAGCGGTCGCGGACCGGCTCCATCGAATCGACACCGAGTTCCGTGCTCGCGACGGGTATGCTCTTGAAGCCCAAGTCGGGACGGTGCTTGCCGGCCTCGGTTTTCCCAAGGAGGACTGGACGCGCCGGACCGAGGAGTTCTCGGGCGGCTGGCAGATGCGCATTGCGCTCGCGAAACTGCTTCTGCAAAAGCCGAACCTGCTCCTGCTCGACGAGCCGACCAATCATTTGGATCTGGAAGCCCGCAACTGGCTTGAGACTTACCTCTCCGATTACCCGTACGCCTTCGTACTCATTTCGCACGACCGATATTTTCTGGACGTCACCGTTTCACGCATCGTCGAAATCTGGAATAAAGGCGTCTTTTTCTACCCGGGCAATTACGAAAAATACCTCCAGCAGAAGGCGGAGAGGAAGGCGCAGCTCGAAGCTGCCTACAAGAACCAGCAGGAGCGGATTCAGCAGCTCGAAGCATTTATTAACCGCTTCCGGTACAAGGCAACCAAAGCAAAACAAGTCCAGAGCCGGATCAAGGAGCTGGAAAGAATTCAGCGGATTGAGATTCCGCCGGAGGAGAAGACGATCCACTTTTCCTTTCCCCAGCCGAAGGCGAGCGGGCGGATTGTGGCTGAATTCCGCGGAGTCTCGAAGAGCTATGGCGACAAGCAGGTCCTCAGCGACGTGAACTTTGTCATTGAGCGCGGGGACCGTGTCGCGCTCGTCGGAGTCAATGGCGCAGGAAAGTCGACTCTCATCAAACTTTTGTCCGGCGCCGAGCCCCTTACCTCCGGTCAATACACGCTCGGGCATAACGTAGAGGTGGACTATTTTGCGCAGGACCAGTACAAGGAACTGAATCCCGACGCCACGCTGATTGACGATCTCGCCGAAGTCGCGCCCCGGGCGACGCAAACAGAACTGCGCACCATCCTCGGCTGCTTCCTCTTCTCGGAAGATGATGTCTTCAAGCGCATCGGTGTCTTATCGGGCGGCGAGCGGAATCGCTACGCGCTTGCACGCATGCTGATGCGTCCATCGAACTTTCTGCTTTTGGACGAGCCCACCAACCACCTGGACCTGCGTGCGAAGGATGTATTGCTGAACGCGCTGATGGAGTTCACCGGCACCGTTGTCTTCGTGTCTCACGACCGGTACTTCCTTGACCGTGTTCCGACTCGCGTGTTCGAAGTTGCCGGCGGTAAGGTGAACATCTACCCCGGCAACTACGAAGACTACCTGTGGCGAAAAAACGGAGGCGCGGCAGCCGCAACGGTTACGGTCAGCGAGGCACAGGCGAGCGCTGCATCCGCCAATGGCGAGGCCAAGACTCGGGAGGAACCGGTTGCGCCGCCGGCTCCGAAGAAGCGTCTCAACCCCATCAAGTTGAAACAGATGCAAGACCGCTGTGCGGAGATCGAAGACCTCGTTTCGCGTCTTGAAGCCGAAATTGCCTCCGAAGAAGAAAAACTCGCCGTGTTTGTCAGCGTGGAGGAGACGCAGAGGGTGACCGAGAGTATCCAGCGCAAGCGGGAAGAAGTGGAACGCCTTACGGCAGAATGGGAAGAACTCGCAGCGGTTCTTGAGGCGTAGGACATTTGGCGGCATCCGCTCGCGGTAGACTGAGACAAATGGCTGTCTTACCCCCGATCAACAGTCTGGATGTGGCGGGGGTGAAATCCGTCGCTGAACTGGCGGAGACCGAGGGGATCCGGGAATCCCTCCAGTTTTTTGCGCGAGAGAAGCGCTGGATCGATGAGCAGCACCTGGAGGTCTGCCGGGTGCCGGCGCCAACATTTCTGGAGCAGAAACGCGCCGAATGGATGGTTGCTCAGCTCCGGGCGCTCGGCTGCGACGCGAAGATCGACCGCGCCGGCAATGTCGTCGCACCTTTGACCGGTCCGAAGGACGGTCCCTTCGTTGCCGTCACCGCCCACCTCGATACGGTTCTGGCGCCGCGGGTCCCGGAGGACATTCGCATCGAGCGGGACGGCCGCTTCTACGGACCGGGAGTCAGCGACAATGGCGCCGGTCTTGCCGCTCTGCTCGCTATCGCACGCCTTGTGAAAACCCACTCCTGCCTTGAAGGCATGGACGCGGGCTTGCTGTTGGTGGCCAACGTCGGGGAGGAGGGGGAAGGCAACTTGAGCGGGATGCGCTTCCTGTGCAGGCAGTCGGCGCTGGCCTCGAAGATCAAGTCTTTCGTCGTCCTCGACGGACCGACAACGGATCACATCACCAGTGAGGCGCTTGCCAGCCGCCGCTTTGAATTGACCTTTACCGGACCGGGCGGGCATAGCTGGAGCGATTACGGCGTCGGAAACCCGGTCCACGCGCTGAGCAGGGCAATCGCTCTGTTCGCTGAGAATGGGGCCAGCTTCAGCCGCTCCCCCAGGTCGTCATTCAATTTCGGGATCATCGAAGGCGGCTCCAGCATCAATTCCATCCCGACGCTTGCACGCGCCAAGGTCGATATCCGAAGCGAGCGGGCCGAACGCATCGACGAGCTGACCTTGCTTCTCACAAGCGCGGTGGAGCGCGCCCTTGAGGTGGAGAACGAACGGTCGACGGGCGGAAGGGTCACCGCAAGGATTCGCGAAATTGGATCGCGCCCGGGCGGCCGCCTCGCAGAAGATGCTCCCATCCTCAACTTTATCCGCGCGGTCGACAGCTACCTTGGCATTCGTTCTCACCTTGACTGCGCATCCACCGACGCCAACATTCCGCTTTCGATGGGGCTCCCTGCGATTTCCATCGGCGCGGGCGGGAGTGGCGGCGGGGCTCACACACCCGGTGAGTGGTTTCATCCTGAGGGAAGGGAGCTGGGCCTCCGGCGAGTCTTTCTCACCTTGTGCCTCTTGCTTCGGAGCTTCAGCAAGAGCGGTGAATGAGGGCAGACTGGCGCGCGGAGGTTGCGCTGGCGGGGATCGCTCTTGTCTGGGGGAGTACGTTTGTTCTGGTCAAGAGCGCGCTCGACGATGCGTCGACGCTCCTGTTCCTGGCCGTGCGATTCGGATTCGGGACGCTGGCCCTGTGGCTGCCGTTTCGCAGGCGCGGTCCTGTCGTCAAGGCTCCGAGCGAATGGATTGCGGG
>JADGHK010000148.1 GCA_019686145.1 Bryobacteraceae bacterium
CGCCCCGGGCTTTGTTTTCACCAGGAAGAAGATCGTCTCGTCAGGCTGTAAGACCGGCGTGTAGTTGAGCGCATTTTTGAAGCTGGTGAAGATATAGGGTGATGTAGTGAAAGAGCGTATTCCGTGCGTAAGACCCACAATCTTTGCCCTGCGGCCGCTGATTTCTACGGTGTCCCCGATCCCCTTAACTCCAAGCTTCGATAGATACAGCTCATCCACCATGACGGCGTTTTCGGCCTTCAACGCCTCGATTGAGCCCGACACGATGTTCCACGGGCGCCCCATCCCGCCTTCCGGCGAAAAACCGACAATCATGACCGCCTCTGAGGAACCGGAAGGAAGCTTCCAGGGCACCCATGCCAGGATGTAGCGATCCACCCGTTCGACCCCCGGCACCTGCAGGGCCTTCCACCGGTTTGCTTCAAGCAGCGGCGTACCCGCATTCACATGAGGGATGTCCGGCGCCGAGAGCCACAGGTCTGCGCCCGATCGATCGACAACGTTCGCAGCGGTCTCGACGAAGTTCAGGAACAGGCCGAACTGCACCAGCATGAGCACCAGTGAAAACACGATGCCCACAAGAGTTACGGCCAGCCGGACCTTATCGTAAAAAAGGTTCTTCCATGCAAGTACGCCCACTGCCCGGTCCTCTCGTCAGGCCTTCCCTGATAACATCTGCATTGTTTATGGTTTGTAAAACGCTGGGTCGATGTCAAGCTATCGCGGTTCAACTGCACGGCCGCAACGGCGGGCAGCGACCTTCGAAAGGTGCGTAAATCCGTGGACGTCGGAAGAGTTGCGAGCCTTTTTATTCATGGTACGGAGACATTCGTTCATGGGAACGAAATGTTCTTTACTCTGACTTTCGCCGAGCCGTTCGATCAGGAGCGGTTGCTGGACTCCTTCGAGCGCCTGATCTGGAGCCGGGAGAGTCTCCGGGTCCGCTTTGTGGAGGCCGGCCGCGGCTATCAATGGATTCCGTTCAGCGATGCCGATGTCCGGCGCTGTCTTACCTACCAGCGCCGGCAGTTCGAGCAGCCCGTCGCACGCGAAACGTTATTTCGCGAATATCTTCCGACCAACATGGCTCTGCCCCTTCGAGTTGCCCGCCTGGATGAGCAGAGGCTCGTGCTGGTTGTAAATCACGTTTTCGGAAACGGTCTGACCACGCTGTACTGGCTCGAGGAGTGGCTCCGGCTTTACAGCGGCGAAACGCAGCCGTCCGAGTCTTCAGAGGATGCCAGCCCGAAAGGATTTCTGAGCAGCGTAATCGAAGCCATCTCGGGCTTGATGTGGCTTAGCTGCTATTTGATCCAGTTTGTTTCCCGGGCGGGACGCCGGGCTGGCCAGGAGACGGTCGACCTCAGCCGGGGCATCCGCCCTGCGCCGCACCAAAAGGGCTACGCTGTCAAGACCTACTCGATGTCCGAACAGGAAACGGAAGCCGCGATCAAGCGGAGCCGGTCCCTCGGCCTGTCTGTCACGGAAGCGATATGCGCAGCGATGGCGGAAGCATTGCTGGAGTCTCAACCCGATAAATCGCGTGTCTGTATCTCAGTCCCGACGGATCTGGGCGCGTTCATCCCCAAATTTTCGAGAGAGCGGCCCGGAAACTATACGGGGAGCCTGATCCTGCAGATCTTCCGTGAGCGAGAAACCAAAGCGCAGGTCCGTTCCGGTTTCCAGTGGGTGCGGCGGCGCGTTAATTACTGGCTGCCCCGGCTCCTCGGCACATTCGCTGGCAGCGAGAGGAAGCTGCGCGCGAGCTTTGCGCAGAAGGCCGCCCTTCCGATTCCCGACCGCGCTCCGTTCGAGAACTTCTCGTGCGCCGTTTCCGGCGTCGGAGTCATCCGCGAGCGGCTCATCCGGAAGTATCTGCACTCAATCTCCGCCCACACCCGAACGCAAACGATCTTTGTTTGCGCGATGACCATAAATGGCCGCATGACACTCGAAGTCAGCGTGCCTCGCGATCTCTTCGACGCCGAGGAGGCCTTTCGGGTCACGGATGCGGCGGCGGCATTGCTTTCGGGTAAGGCAATCGGGGCGAGCGCTGCTGCAAACCGCACAACGGCGCAGGCTTAGTGGAAAGTGGTCACCGGCTCGACCGCCTCAGGGATCGCTTCCTTTGATCTCCGTGCCCAGACGCCCAGAAGCACGCACCCCACAACGATCAAGCCCAGCGAGAGGCCGGTCCAGAGGCCTCGAATTCCCCAACCTCCTGCAAACCCGAGGGCATACCCGCCTGGCAGCCCGATTGCCCAGTGCCCGAACAGGTTTGTCAACATGGGAGTCCGGGTGTCTCCAAAGCCGCGCAGAGCCCCTGTCGCGACCACCTGAAGGCCGTCGAAGAGCTGGAATAGAGCGGCGATCATCAGGATGGACATTCCCATTGTGATCACCGTTCCGTCCGCGGTAAAGATCTGGAGCCAGTGCCGGGGAAACAGGAAGAACGACAGGCCCGCCATCGCCATGAAGCCTGCGCCGAGCAGGAGCGATGTCCACCCCGCTCTGCGCGATCCCGCCGCATCCCTTCGGCCCACTGCCTGCCCGACGCGCACCGCGGCTGCCGAGGCGATGCCGAGAGGCACCATGTACGTGACGGTCGCAATGTTCAGCACGATCTGATGAGCCGCGAGCGACACAGGGTCCGTACGCGCGGCGAGAGCGGTCGCGGCGCCGAATACGCCAACCTCGAGCGTCATCTGAAGGGAGGCCGGCAGGCCGAGGCTCATCAACCGCCGGAAGATCCGGATGTCCGGCCGAAACGAGATGCGGAACAAACCCATGTGTGCCCGCCGATCATGCAGGATCGCTGCAACGATCAGGACACCCGCCATGTAGACTCGCGAAAGGCACGTTGCCCATCCGGCCCCGACCACCCCGAGTTTGGGAGCACCCAGGTTGCCATAGATCAGCATCCAGTTGACGAGAGCGTTGATCAGGTTGGCGCTGATGAGCGCAAACATCACAACCCGAACCTGATTCATCGCCTGAAGGTAGCGCCGGAAAGCGGCATAGAGAAGCAACGGAAGCGTGCTCCACGTCACCGCCTTGAGATATGCGACCGCTTCGGGCAGAACTTGGGCATGGATGTCCAGAGCGGGCAGGTACGGCATCATCAGCCACACCAGGCCCATCAGGACCGGCGTAACGAGGAAACTCAGGTACACGCCGTGCAGCAGCGCGCGGTTGCACTCTTCGAGTCTGCCGGCGCCAAACGCCTGCGAGACAAGGGTGTCGAGCCCCAGAAGCAAACCCATGCCAAAGATGCCGATGCTGTAAAAGAGAATGCTCCCCAGACCAACAGCGCCAATCGCCCCGGCTCCAACCCGTCCTACCATGACCGTGTCCACCACGGCCATTCCCACCCAGGCGAGCTCCGACAGGACGACAGGCCCCGCCAGAGAAAGCATTGGCCCTATCTCTTGCCGAACAGCACGTCGGATGGATGTTGAGCGCATACCACCATCATCGGAGATTCGGCGCGGCCCGCGGCAGCTCAGGTGGTGAGAGCGAGCCTTTCTGTAAGAGCCGGGATCGCCGCCGCTATGACGTCTTCAATCTTTTCGACGAAGATAAACTCAAGATCCTTGCGTGCGTAGTCCGGCACCAGGCGGAGGTCTTTCTCGTTGGGTTTCGGAAGGATAATTCGATGGATGCCGGCTCTCCGCGCGGCGAGCACCTTTTCCTTGATGCCGCCGATCGGCAGCACCAAACCGGTCAGCGTAATCTCGCCGGTCATCGCGGTATCGCCGCGCACGGGGTTGCCCGTATAGAGCGACGCCAGCGCAGCGGCGGCGGTGATGCCTGCCGAGGGGCCATCCTTTGGAATCGCGCCCGCGGGCACGTGAATATGGACGCCTGCCTTGCTGAACTTCTCCCTGTCAATGCCCAATTCATCCGCATGCGCCCAGACATAACTCTGTGCCGTGCGCACCGACTCCTGCATGACATCGCCGAGCTGTCCGGTCAGCGTAAGTCCCTTGCCATCCGGCAGTAGGGTGGCTTCGATATACAGAACCTCGCCCCCGGATTCCGTCCACGCAAGCCCCGTCGCAACGCCTGGAGGCAGCGACCGCCGCACCTTCTCAAGCATGAAGATTTCGGGACCGAGCATGTCGGGCAGTTCGTCCTGGGACACAACCACGCGTTCTGTTCGGCCCTCGGCAAAGCGCAAGGCCACCTTCCGCGCGATTCTTGCAATCTGCCTCTCCAGCTGGCGCAGCCCCGCCTCGCGCGTGTAGCGTGCGATGATCGTCTCCAGCGTCGGATCGGGGAACTCAATCTGATCCGGCTTCAGTCCGGCTTCCTTGACCTGCTTCGGAATCAGATAGCGCTTTGCAATTTCGACCTTCTCCTCGCTGGTATAGCCTTCGAGCGTCAGCATTTCCATCCGGTCCAGCAGCGGGCCCGGAATGGTGGCGAGCGAGTTCGCCGTCGTGATGAAGAACACGGACGAGAGATCGAACGGGAGATCGAGGTAGTTATCGCGGAAGCTCTTGTTTTGCTCCGGATCGAGGATCTCAAGCAGAGCCGCGGCAGGATCGCCGCGGAAATCCCGGCCAAGCTTATCAACCTCGTCCAGCATCAGCACGGGATTCTTGGCGCCCGCGCGCCGGATGGCCTGGATGATCCGCCCCGGCATCGCTCCAATGTAGGTCCGCCGGTGTCCTCGCAGTTCGGCTTCGTCGTGGAGTCCGCCGAGACTCATGCGCTCGAACTTGCGGCCAATGGCCCGCGCGATCGATTGCCCCAGCGACGTTTTTCCTACGCCCGGAGGCCCGACGAAACACAGAATCGGGGCCTTCGCCTCCGGATTGAGCTTCATCACGCCAAGGTGCTCAAGGATACGCTTCTTCACGTCGTCAAGGTCGTAGTGATCCTGATCGAGAATCTCGCGCGCTTTTTGAATGTCGAGATAGTCCTCGGTTCGCTCCATCCACGGCAGTTCGAGGATGAAGTCCAGATAGCCGCGAATCAGGCTGTGTTCAGGAGCGGCAGCGGGCAGGCGCTCGAGGCGGGACAGCTCGCGCTCGGCCTCGCTTCGTACGTCATCCGGCAGATTCTTATTTTTCAGCCGCTCCCGCAGAGCGTCCACCTCGGCCTGTTCGGGGTTCTGCTCTCCCAGCTCCTGCTGGATCGCGCGCAATTGCTGCCGCAGCAGATACTCCCGCTGCTCGCGCGTCATCTCGGAGCGGGCCTGGTCGGCAATCTTTGTGCGCAGCTCGAGTATCTCAATCTCCTGGGCGAGGTACGAGTGCATCAGCCGCAGCGCCTCCGCCCTGGTATTGGCTTCAAGCAGCGCCTGTTCCTTTGGAAGGTCGAGTGTCAGAACAGAGGCCAGGAGGTAGACGAGGCGCAGCGGGTCCTCAGTCTCAGCGAAGATACGGTTGAAATCGATCGCCGCTCCAGGCTGCGCGAGCGCCATGGCCCGTACGGCCAGATCAATAATGGCGCGCTTCAGAGCCTCCACCTCGGGGCCGGTGTCGGACTGCACAGGCATTGGGGCCACTGCCGCCCGCAAGTATGGGTCGACGCTTACAAGGCTCTCGAGTCGGACCCGTTCCTCTCCGAGCACCAGCAGTTCCATTCCGTTCGGCGTCGGCCGCGCCATCTTCTTGATCACTGCTTTGGTGCCGACATCAAACAAGTCCTCTCGCCGCGGATTCTCAGTCGTAGCGGAACGCTGCGCCACCAGTACGACTTCCTTCTCCTCTGTTGCAAGAGCTGCCTCCGCCGCGGCGATGGATGTCGGCCTGCCGACCGAGAACGGCATCAAAAGCCCCGGGAATAGCACGGTGTTCCGCAGAGGCAGAAGGGGCAAAGTCTGGACGTCCGCTGAAGGGTTCAACTTGTCCTCCCCCCGTCAGTCGAGAGCCGTACCAGCAAGATTCCATTCCGGAACTCGATGGTCCACCTGGCCTGGTCCAGTTCGCAGGGAAGTTCGACGGACCGCTGAAAACGGCTATAAGCGATCTCCATGGAAAAGTGCGTCGCGCCCTCTTCCACGAGCCAATCGCGTCGCACTCCCGCCACTTGCACGCGGCAGCCCTGCACGGAAATGTTGATATCCTCGGGCAGTACGCCAGCGAGCTCGAACTTGAGAATCCAGCCGCCGTCGCGGGTGTTGTAGATGTCGACTGCAGGCTGCCAGACGGTTTCTGTTCCGGAAGCGCCCGAAAAGAACATGCTGAAGGGTTTTGGCTTCATGTTTCTATCGGGCTGGCGGCTCCACTGGAATGAACGTTGATTGCCCCCTTCTATTTACAAGGAGGACCACCGTGCTGTTCCGGAACTGTTGGGCGAGTCTGCGGAAGGCCTGGGGACTCCGGACAGGTTGGCGATTCAGTTCCTGAATCACGTCGCCGGGGCGAAGTCCGGCGGCGAAAGCCTCGGACGCGGGCCTGACCGATGTTA
>JADGHK010000149.1 GCA_019686145.1 Bryobacteraceae bacterium
ACGTCTCCGTCGATTTCTCTGATGCGAACTTGGAAGGACTAACTGAAATTACTTCCCTTGAAGCACCGCACCGGCTGTTCGACGCCATCCTGCGCGACAGCGAGCTTTCCGGGACGCCCTTCATGAAGTCAGACGTGGGTAAGGCCTTGATTGCCGCCAAGTCGTCAGATGCCAGCGCGATCTTCGAACTGTCACCTTCAGCACTCTTATTCGGAGTATGGAACTCCACCGGAGAAGGTGGCGGGTTAGGTGCTAAGTTCCCACGCTGCTTTGTGAGCGAATTGATTGGTGTGAATGTTCCTGTGGAGCGAAGGGAAAAGGATGGTCGTTTTATCAGCTTTATCAGCGCGGCTCGGCGCACAGGTAGCCGTATCGACCCGCTCGGTATCCTCAAGGGCGTGACCGTCTACAAGTCCAAAGAAGGCTGGGACGTGGAGGAAAAGAATGCCGGTAGAGGGGCCAGGAAGGTGCGGCCTTCTGAGATCAATCATGGCAACATAGCGCCAACCGTTCAGAGTCTGGGTGTGACCTGTGACTATATCGAACAAACCGCGGTGATAACGCTGGCGGGCTTGCGAAGGTTGCGCTTTGGAACCCCAGAACGGACTTCGTCAGCGCGGTCGCTGTTGGCGGCGCTTGGTCTAGTGGCATTGCTCGAACAGGACGCCCGCGGGTATGCCCTGCGCTCACGCTGTGATCTCGTATGCTGTGGATCGGCGCCCCTCGAACTCGTCAAGTCCGACGGTTCTACCGAAACTGTCGATCTAAGCCTCAGTGAAGCGCGCAGCCTCTACGCTGATTGTGTTGCGGCTGTGCACAAGAGCGGATTTACGTTTTCCGCTGAACCGCTCGTGCTGAAGCCACAGGCGAAGTTAGTTGCGATTGTGCAGAAGAGCCGCGAACTCGCCATGGCGGGCGAAGGGGGCGAGGCGGCGACTGCCGAGGCGGGAAAGAGTTAATTCCATGCTGACCCTGGAAGTTGAATTCTTGACCGGGGTTTGCTTTGCTGCGAAATCCGGGCAAATCCCTACCGAAGAACCGGATTGGCCTCCGCAGCCCGATCGTGTGTTTTCGGCGTTGGTGGCGGCTTGGGGAACACGTGGTGAACAACCGCATGAGAGGGCTGCGCTGGAATGGTTGGAGCAGCAACCGCCTCCGCTGATAGAAGCGAGCGAGGCCGAAAGGCGGCACGTTGGCATCGTGTACGTTCCACCCGGGGATCTGAGCGGGCGACCGGAAGTGGTGCCGGAAAGCCGTAGCCGGCAGCCTCGCATGTTTCCGGCGGCGATCCCGCATCGGCCAGTGGTCCGTTTCAATTGGAGGGTGCAGCCCGAGGAAGGGATCCTCAATGCGTTGCAATCGCTGGCGCACGATACCGCTTACCTCGGGCATTCCGCGTCAGTCGTCCGCTGCCGGTTCGTTCTGTCCTCAACTGAAAGTGGAGATGGCGAGCACCGCGAACTCCAACCCAGCCGCCGTGTCTACCCGGGCAGACTGGCTGAGCTTGAGCACTACTATCGACGCGGGGAACGACCTCTGCCAGGGGAACTAACTTCACAATCTCCGGAGAAGCACGAGAAGGTACCGGAGAGCGTATTTTCCGATCACTGGATCGTCCTCGAAGACTCTGCCGGCTGCAGTCCAGATCTTCGCGCAATCGCTGCGGTAACCCGTCGCTTTCGGGAGGCTCTGATGAGCCGGTATGGCGAGGCGCGTGTGCCTGTACCCGGCCTGATCTCCGGGCACAATCCGGACGGGAGCCCGGTGAATAGCCCTCACATGGCGATCGTGCCGCTGGCCGATGTTGGGTTCTACTATTCGGAAGGCCGGCTCATGGGGCTTGCCATTGTATTTCCTCGAGATACCGACGCGGATCGGCGAAGGGCCGAACGGGACTGGCTGGCAGGATTAGAAGCCTCGTCTGAGGCGATCGCGCAATGGCAAAAGTTTCATGAGTTGCTTGGAGATGTCAGGGAACTGAAGCTCGGAGGCCTGGGTGTTTGGTCGATTAGCCGGACTTTGGCAGCATCGAAAAGGAGTTTGGAAACGGGGAGATATACACGTCCTTCCAGGCGATGGTCGTCTGTAACTCCCATCGTGCTCGACCGATTTCCTAAGGCGAAAGATCCAGCCGAGCGCGATCAGGAAATGGCGTCTATCATTGCATCCTCATGCAGGAATATCGGTCTCCCGGAGCCGTGCGCTTTGGCGCTTTACAAACACTCTGCAGTCAAAGGAGCGCCTTCAGCGTACCCATCGGGAAGAGCTCCTGAGTGGACGGGCTGGACGTTACCCGGGTTCCTTGCGAAGCGCATTCTGACGCACGCTGTTATCGAGTTTTCGGAACCCGTGCGTGGCCCGGTCATCTTAGGTGCTGGCCGTTTTGCGGGACTCGGGCTTTGCATAGGAGATCAGGCATGAATCCCCTCAGTGCAGAAGATTTTCCGGCGTTTTTTCGTGAAGTTACTGGTGGTTATGATCCGTTTCCATGGCAAGAGAGGCTGGCAAAGTATGTGTTTCAGAACCGCGAATGGCCCACATACCTCGATCTGCCAACCGCCGCCGGAAAAACGGCAGTCCTCGAAATCGCGATCTTTCATTTGGCGTTAGAAGCGGCTTTGGGAATTAAGCGCTCTGCGCCTGTACGGATTGTTTTTGTTGTAGACCGCAGGGTGATTGTAGATCAGGCCTACGAGCGGGCCTGCAGAATAAAAAAAGCACTGCGCCCGGATGCCAGTTCAATTGCGGGAAAAGTTGCGAGGGCGCTTCAGGAGTTCTCCGCTGGTGAAGACTCCTGTCTCTGGGTGCAAGAGCTGCGAGGAGGACTCCCCAGGGAATCCGATTGGGCGAGGACACCGGTTCAGCCGACGATCCTCCTTTCCACTGTGGACCAGGTCGGTTCTCGATTGCTGTTCCGGGGTTACGGTGTTTCCAAGTCAATGCGACCGATTCATGCAGGGCTGCTTGGATCGGACTGCCTGATCTTTGTGGACGAGGCGCATCTGGCAGAGCCATTCCGCCAATCGCTTCAATGGGTGCAGCGCTATCGTAAGAAGCCCTGGACTGAATGTGATCCTGCTCCGTGGGGATTTGTGATGTTGTCAGCTACCCCAACAAATGAGGCCGGAAACATTAGGCCGCAGGCAAATGGGGCAGTCGATAAAAATGCAGAACCGTTTAGTCTTTCATTTGAAGACTTAAATCACCCGATTTTGTCTAAACGGCTGAGCGCTCCGAAGCTTGCTGAGCTGCGCGAGGTAGCGAGCACCGACCTGGCTGCTGCTTATGCCGATGCAGCCCGTGAGCTCGCAATGCGGGAGGGGATTCACCGGGTCTTGATTGTGGTGAATCGAGTTGACCTGGCGCGGGCGATCTTCGAGCGATTAGATACAGAAGAAAGGTTCCTGCTCACAGGGCGGGTTCGCGACATCGACCGGGCGAAGATCATTAACGAATTGAAAAGCGCTTTGAGCGAAGAGGGTCGAAAGTTGTTTGCTGTCGCGACGCAGTCGGTAGAAGCTGGGGCAGACTTCGACTTCGATGGCCTCGTAACTCAGATCGCAGCTTTGGATGCCTTGCGCCAGCGCTTTGGCCGGTTAAACCGAACGGGCCGCGACATTGCGGCGGCAGCGATTGTGATCGCGACGAAAGAAGACTTGTCGGCGAAGAAGCCAGATCCAATTTATGAGTTCGCCGCAAAAGGTGCATGGGAGGTGCTAAACCGCATCGCTCAGGTTCAGGGGAAGCGGCGGGTTGTCGATTTCAGTTATCTAGCGCTAAGAGACAAATTAACCTCGGAGGATCTGGAGAAAGCGTGTTGTGCGAATCGGGATGCTCCAGTGATGCCCCCAGCCTACGTCGCCCTTTGGGCGTGCACGAATCCGCCGCCCCGAGTTGAACCAGACGTGGCATTGTTCCTCCACGGACCCGAGAAGGCCTCCGCTGACGTTCAAGTTGTATGGCGCGCAGATCTCTCTGCGGAAGACTTAAAAGAATCCAACGAGGAGCGCCTGAGAGAACTGGTTGCCCTTGCACCTCCCCGCTCTCCCGAAACGCTCTCCGTTCCCATTTGGAAGGTCCGGCAATGGTTAGCCGGAGATTCGGATGCAGCTCGAGTGGGTGACATCGAAGGAGAAAAGGAACCGGAGGACGTGAGTGGCAGCGAATGGAGAGTGCTCCGCTGGCGCGGTACAGATGACGAGGATACGAAGGTAATCTGGGAGCGAGAGATTCGTCCCGGAGATGTGATCATTGTTCCGGCTTCCTACGGTGGCTGCGATGAATGGGGATGGACCGGCCAGCGGTCATCAGTAGCTGCAGACCGCGGTCTTCAAGCGGCTTCACAACTGAAAACCCGGCGGATCGCACTCCGTCTCCATCCCAATTTATTCGAGCCTGAAGATTGGAAAAGAATCGAGCCACTGCTCGAAAAGCACTACGACGACCCGGAAACGCTGCGTGCTGAACTTGCCGATGTATTGAAGGATGACTGGCTACAAGAACTGAATGCAATTGAGCGCCTGGAAGGTCTAACGCCCTATATCGAGAATCGTCCTGCGGCTGGGCTAATTCTGACCGGGCGCCGTGCCGTCAGCCGGCAGTCCATGGTTGAGCCGAGTACGGAGAGTGATCAAGCGGGTAGTTTCAGCAGGAATGAGGTCAGCCTCCGCGAACACACGGCGCACGTCGTTACAAAGACCCATCTGTTTGCAGACCGCGCGGGATTAAGCGGCTCCGTTCGCCATGCTCTTTCCTTCGCTGCCCGATTTCATGACTTAGGTAAGGGTGACCGCAGATTCCAGCTACTTCTTGGTAACGGAGATAGCGGATCTAAGATTCTTGCCAAGTCGCCTGGGCGCGGCCAAAGTTCGGTTCCAGGCTTGCCCCCGCACTGGAGGCATGAAGCGCTTTCAGTTCGAGTTGCAATGGAAGATCCGCGGTTTTCAGAGGAGGGCGAATCTATGGATCGCGACCTTGCTCTGTGGTTGATCGGAACGCATCACGGTTGGGGACGCCCTTTCTTCCCTCACGAAGATCACCTGGACGACTACCCACGCCAAATTGGTGGGCCCGAGGGCGAGGCCCTACAACTGCGCGCATCACCAGGTCCCCAAAGATTGGCTTTTGACTGGGACGGTCTCGACTGGGCAGGGCTGTTCGATCGCCTGCAACAGCGTTACGGGCCGTGGGAACTCGCGCGGTTCGAGGCCATTTTGCGGCTCGCGGACCATCGTGCGTCGGAGGAAGAAGATGCCAACAGAACACATTCTGCAAGGTCTGGAACCTGATAATCTGCTCGCGTTTCTTGCGCTGCTAGGATTTCACCGTGCGCTGGATCACGCCGAGCCAACGTGGCGCGCACGCACTTACTGGGCGGGGGTCCCCTTGCGTCCGCGTCTGGTTGTATCGAATGACCTTACACGAGAGGAAATCCTCGACGCAGCCGCGCGCGGTTGCGCTGCTCTGGCTGAACCCCACTCGTTCGCAGGCAAGAAGCATATCAACTTCGACAAGCTTGAAGCACGGCAGCAGCTGAAAGAGGCATGTGAAGCGGACCCGGAATCTGGCCGTCTGAGAATGGACCTGTTATCGGCGCTCATGAGCGATGGGGCGCTGCAAGAGGATCGGGTTCGGGCGACCCCCTTCTGCGCAATGTTCGGACAAGGGCGCCAGCATTTTCTGGAGCGATTAGAGCATGTCCCCAAGGGACTTCCCCCCAAGGACCTGGAGAAGAAAATCACTGCAGAAGATTTGAACTCTCCGAGCAAGCTTGCCCAAGCCCTGTTCCAGCGATGGGAGCGGTCTGATCGCACACCATCCTTTCGCTGGGATCCCGCTGAAGACCGCCGGTACGCGTTGCGTTTCGAAGATCCCTCTGAGGACAAAGGGTTGACTGTACACGGAGCGAACCGCCTTGCGAGTCTTGCCCTTCCACTATTGACAGCCATTCCCAAATGGGAACGAGGTGAAGTTCGCTTGCGTGCACTCGGTACCAGCTGGGACTCGAACGGCCTTCACGTCTTATGGCCGGTTTGGTCACAGCCAGCAAGCTTGAAATCCGTAGTGAGGATGGTAGCTGGGTGTGGCCTCTCACGCCCGTTTCCCGGGTTGGGCATTATCGCCATTTATCGATCGGAGCGAATCAGCGTTGGGAAGTTCTTCAATTTCACGCGCGGAGTGCCTTCCTGATCGTGCTGATGGAAGCTCCAGGTCGCGTTCCATGAAAAGGCTAGGCAGGGGGCGTTGAGGAGCCAAACCGGCCAGGGTTTTTGCGACTGGAGCAAGAAGAACGCCGAGGAAGTAAGTCCGCCCTCCTCCCTTTGTTGAAACCCCACGGCGGCGGGTTTAGTATCGGTATAAGCTAGTCTTGCTGTTTGCGAAGCAGGCAGGCAGCCCGCTTCCGTTGACTATGCCTCTT
>JADGHK010000150.1 GCA_019686145.1 Bryobacteraceae bacterium
GCGCCTGGTGCTGTTGCGGTTCGATTCCGCAGTTGCGCGCCGCCTTCTCGCTGAAGTTGAGGAACCGGCGAACTTGGAACCGGAACTCCTCGAGCCGCCGGTATTCCGCTGGGTCCATCAGTGGTTGCGAGGTACGCACAATTATATCGTAGCACGATATATCAATCTTGCATGCGGGCAGTCTCTCCCCGGCTGCGGCCAAGACTGTCCAGCAAAAGACTGCGCTTTCAGCCGTAGCTCTATCTGACTAATGCTTTTCAGTTATTGTCGGCCATCAAAAGGCACTGTTAGAATCAGGACCCGCTGGAGGGACATGAAAGCCAGATTTGTATTGGGGCTGCTCGCTTTTTATCTCGCGATCTTCGCGCAAGATCCGGTCGCTTCGCTGGAAGGCGAGATTCGCGATGCATCGGGCGGCGCAATTGCGGGAGCCACAGTTACGGTTACGAACCTGGACATGGGGTATCAGCAGGCGCAGACCGCCTCGCCAACCGGCCTCTACAAGTTCTCGCAGTTGCCTCCAGGGCGGTATAGGATCTCTGTCCACCGGGAAGGGTTTGCGATCTTCGAGCAGCAACCCGTACAGCTCAATGTGAGCCAGATCGCAAGGCTCGATGTCGCGTTGACGCTGGCCTCCCAGCAGCAGGCAATCACGGTTGAAGGCGACATACCGCTAGTCGACACAGCCTCCAATTCCTTGGGCAAAACGGTGACTACCAAGGAAGTGCTCGATCTTCCATTAAACGGGCGCAACTTTACGCAGCTAGGTTTGCTCCAGGCAGGCGTCGCCCCCTTAACCGCCGGAATCCAGCAATCGGGCGGGAGCCTTCGCAGCGGTCATGGTTACGCCGTCAATGGGCAGCGGCCGGAGTCGAACATGTATCGCTTGGACGGCGCAAGCAACACGAACCGGATGGACGGCGGCTTTGCGTTGCGAGTTCCGGTGGATGCGATCGCTGAGTTTCGCATCCTGACGCACACGGCCTCGGCCGAGTATGGCGGGACCAGCGGGTCCACGACAACTGTTGTTACGAGGTCCGGAACAAACGCCGTTCACGGCTCGCTTTATGAGTTTTTGCGCAACGATAAGCTGGACGCCCGCAATTTCTTTTCCGAAAAGGTCGAGCCGCTCAAGCAGAATCAGTTCGGAGGGACGCTCGGCGGTCCGATCCGGCGTGATCGCACGTTCTACTTTCTCTATTTCGAAGGATTCCGGAACCGTCAGGGCGTGACGCGCTCGGCTGTGGTGGCTACGGCAGCGCAGCGGACGGGTGACTTCTCGGCAAGGAGCCAGCCGCTGATCGATATTTCAAGGGGCGGTACGCCGTTTCCTGGCGGGGTCATACCGCAATCCCTGCTGAACCCGGTTTCCCTGAATGTCGTGGAACGCTACATTCCTCTCGGGAATGTGTCCCCGTCAGTCTACACAACCACGGTAGTGACGCATAACGACTATGACCAGGGAGGCGGCCGCATCGATCACCGCTTCAGCGACCGTGACCAGCTCGCATTCCGGTACTCATACTCGAACGGGACCAACTTGAATCCGATCTCCATCCGTGGCTCGGATCTGCCTGGCTTTCCGGTTCAGGACGACATGGCAACCCACTCGGTAGTCCTTTCTGAGACGCACCTGTTTTCGCCCAACGTTGTGAACTCGTTCCGCGTATCTTATTTCCGGCACAAGTTCTTTTTTGACCAGCGGCTGAACAAGACATCGCCGCGTGACTTGGGCTTCCAGTATGACTCCGCGTCGGAGGCCGGCCAGAGCGTGCCATTCTTCAACATCAACGGATACTCGCCGGTCGGCGGATCGATCGTCGGGCCGAGGACGTCCGTGCAAAACGACTATGAGCTGTACGACGCACTCTCGGTAGTGTCCGGATCGCACAGTATCAAGATCGGCGGAGATGTGCGGCATACGCGGATCGCAGCGTTCCAGGCGATCGCGCCGAACGCGTTCTTCGTCTTTACGCCTTCCTTTCCCGCAAACGATGGATTTGCGAATTTCCTGATGGGAAGGCCTCTTGTGTTTTACCAAGGCCTCGGCGATCTATCTCGGGGATTGCGGAACCAAAGCTTTGCGCTCTTTGCTCAGGATGAGTGGCGGGCGAACAGCCGTCTCACGATCAATTACGGACTTCGCTGGGAAGTGAATCCGCCGTTCACAGAGGAGCGCGACCGCCTGAACACCTTCGTGCCGAACCAGCAATCGACGGCGTTTCCGGACGCGCCTCCCGGTGTTCTGTTTCCGGGCGACAAGGGCGTTGCGAAGGGGCTTGCACCAACGCAATGGACCGGCTTCATGCCGCGGGTTGGTTTTGCATGGAACCTGGACGGGAGCGGCAAGCTGGTGATCCGGTCGAGTTACGGAATCTTTTTTGACACGATGGCGAACGGGCAGGGCACGGCGTTTCAGGCGCCAGTCAGCTCGCTTCCATGGACGCAGCTAATTCAGTTCAGCGGCCCGGGAACAACATACGTGAATCCCTATGGAAATCAGCCCAAGCCGCAGCCGGACACATTCCTGCGGCCGGCGACGGTAGTCGCGATGTCGAAGGACGCCCGCCCGCCGTACGCCCAGAACTGGAACTTCTCGATCCAGCGTTTGCTCGGAAACAGCTATGTGATCGAAGCGCGGTACGTGGGGACGAAGGGGACGCGGCTGCCGCGCAACATCGAGGCGAATCCCGCAGTCTGGGGACCGGGTGCGACCGCACAGAACGCGGACCGCAGGCGCATCTATGCGAACTGCCCGCCGGATGGCTCGCCCTGCCGGCTTGTTCATGTGGCGCTGCTGTCAAATATTACGAATTCGGCATATCATGCCGGGCAAATTTCCCTGTCGCGGCGATTCAGCTCGGGCCTCGGCTTCAACGTCTCGTATTGGTTCTCCAAGACCCTGGACTACCTCTCGTCGATGAATCTGACGGGTGCGGCGGCGCGGCCCTTGTCCGGCGAAGTGGACATTGCGCAGAATCCGTTCAATCTGGCTGCCGAACGTGGGCCTTCGCTCTTTGACGCCAGGCACCGCTTCGTTGCAAGCGGAAGCTGGGAGATTCCAACGCCGAAATCGATGAGGGGTGTCGGGCGAGTCTTGCTCGCTGGCTGGCAATTGAACGGCATAGCGACTGCCTCGACCGGAACGCCGTTCACGGTCTTCGACAGCACGAATGTGTCTGGACAGGCCTCGCATCCGCCCATCTCGGGATTCGCCGGAAGCCGGCCGGATGTGATTTCAAATCCAAATCAAGGACCGCACACCATCGAGCAGTGGATTTCCCGGTCTGCGTTCCGCCGGCTGGATCCGGTTCTGGAAGCGGGAAAATTCGGCAACGCAGGACGGAACATCGCGCGGGCGGATGGTGTCGCGAATGTGGATGTTTCGCTTTTCAAGAACTTTGATCTCGGAGAGGTGCGGCGGCTGCAGTTCCGCGCAGAATGCTTTAACGTAGCCAACCACGCAAACCTCGGACTTCCGGTGTCAGATCTGGCGTCGCCCAGTTTTGGCCGGATCCTCGAAGCAGCGCCGCCGCGCTTGCTGCAGTTTGGACTCAAATTCCTTTTCTAAAGGAGGTGTGACGGAAATGAAACCGATGTATTTGCCCAGTGTGGAGAATAATCCTAACGCCGAGGGAGCCTACGCGGACTTGATCAAGGCTGCGCAAGCCGCCGGCAAGGAGGTGCCGCAGATCTGGCATCTTTTCGCGTATAAGCCAGCCATGACGCAGCATTTGGAGCAGCTTACACAAGCGGTGATGCGCGGGCCCTCGCCGTTGAGCCCCGGTTTCCGTGAGCTGATAGCGACGCTGACTTCCAAGCGCAACCAAACGCCTTTCTGCGCGACGACGCACGCCGCCTCAACGACGGAACTCCTCGGCAATCGGGAACTGGTAGAGGCCGTTCTCCACGATCCGCGCTCCGCTCCTGTGACTCCTGCCGAGAAGGCTTTGCTGCTTTTCGTCGAAAAAGTCAATCATGAGTTCTGGAAGATCGGAGAAGAGGATTTTGAAATTTTACGGGCCGCCGGCTGGTCCGACGAAGCGATTTACGACGCAATTACTGTCTGCGCCCTGTTTAATTTCTACAACCGCTGGGTAAGAAGCACGGGAGTGTCTCAGATGGGAGAAGAGGGGGTGCGAACCTCGGGCGAGCGGCTTGCCCGGACCGGGTATCTGCGAACGGATGCAGCCGCCACAGTTGCGTGACGCGTCCAAGGCTCTTTCGGGGGGAGGAAGAAGTAAACAGTTTGCTACGGCCAGACGACAGGCGCAGGGGGAAGCGTCAACTGTTTGAAAGAGCATTTCAGTCTTTTCTGCTAGCGGAGCTGGGCTGAATTCTTCCTTTTGCGCTTCGCCTCCTCTGGCCGCGCTCGTCCGGCCCGGTGCCGGTAAACGTTGCGGCCCCAGCCTCAGCGTGCTGAAATGATATAGAACACCTTCCCGGAGGAGCTTTCGATTTGAGTCAGGCAATTCTCGCCCTGGAGGACGGAACCGTCTTCGAGGGCCGGAGCTTTGGTGCGCCTACAGAACGCCAAGGTGAGGTTGTTTTCAATACCTCCATTACCGGCTACCAGGAAATTTTCACTGATCCATCCTACGCCGGTCAGATCGTCGTCCTTACCAATCCCCAGATTGGAAACTATGGTGCGAACGCTGGGGATTGCGAGTCTGTCCGGCCTTTCATCGAAGGTGTCGTCGTCCGGGAATGTTCGCCGCAAGCCAGCAATTGGCGTGCGGAACAGCGTGCCGAGGCCTTCCTTGCCCAATACGACATCCCCATAATCTCCGAGGTTGACACCCGCGCCTTGGTCCGCCACCTGCGAAGCCGGGGCGTGATGCGCGGTGTCCTGTCAGGGATTGGTGGAGACCCGAAGGAACTTGTCGAACGGGCGCGCAGGAGCCCGTCCATGTCCGGACTCGACCTCGCAACCCGGGTTACCACACCCTCCATTTATGAATGGCGTGAGGGGATTACACCCTGCTCCCCTTCGGAAGTAGTTCCCCCCGCAGCGAATCACGGACTGCGGGTTGTTGCTTACGACTTTGGGATCAAGCGCAATATCCTCCGGAGGCTTGTCCATGCCGGATGCCAGGTGACGGTGGTTCCTGCATCCACGACCGCCGAAGACGTTCTAGCCCTCAAGCCAGACGGCGTCTTCCTCTCGAATGGTCCCGGTGATCCGGAGCCCCTCGAATTCCAGGTGGCGCAGATTCGGAAGCTGATTGGTAGGGTCCCGCTGTTCGGCATCTGCCTGGGTCAGCAGGTTCTCGGTCTCGCTCTCGGCGGTCGGACCTATAAGCTTAAGTTCGGCCATCGCGGCGCCAACCACCCGGTGCTGAACCGCAAGACAAACAAGGTGGAAATCACCTCTCAGAATCACGGTTTCGTTGTCGATCCCGATTCACTAAACGCCAACGAAATCGATCTGACCCACATCAACCTGAACGACCAGACTCTTGAAGGCTTCCGTCATCGCAGCTATCCGCTCTTCTGCGTCCAGTATCACCCCGAAGCCTCTCCAGGGCCGCACGATTCTCACTACCTCTTTGATGACTTTGTGAACATGATGAAAGAGCACAAGGCGGGCAAGCAGTAGATGCCGAGACGTAACGACATTCGCCGCATTCTGATTATCGGATCCGGCCCTATTGTGATCGGCCAGGCCTGCGAGTTCGATTACTCGGGAACTCAGGCGTGCAAAGCCCTTCGCGCCGATGGCTACGAGGTGATCCTGATCAACTCGAATCCGGCCACCATCATGACCGATCCGGAGCTTGCGGATCGTACTTACGTCGAGCCGCTCACCGTCGAATTTGCGGAAGAGGTCATTCGGCGGGAACGGCCGGACGCGCTGCTTTCCACGGTCGGCGGGCAAACGGGTCTGAATCTGGCCGTCGCCCTCGCTGAGGCGCAGGTCCTCGAAAAGTACGGCGTCGAGCTGATCGGCGCGAAAATCGATTCGATCAAGAAGGCCGAGGACCGCCTCCTCTTTAAGGATGCGATGCGCAAGATCGGCCTCGAAACGCCGCAGTCGCAGCTATGCAACACCGTCGAAAAGGGACTCGAATTTGCGGCGCGCATCGGCTACCCGCTCATTCTCCGTCCGAGCTTCACGCTCGGCGGCACTGGCGGAGGCATCGCCTATAACCGCGAGGAGTTGATCCAGATTCTCGAACGCGGCCTCGACCTTTCGCCCGTCGGAGAAGTGCTCATCGAAGAGAGCGTCCTGGGTTGGAAGGAATACGAGATGGAGGTGATGCGCGATCTGGCGGACAACGCCATCATCGTTTGCTCCATCGAAAACTTCGATCCCATGGGCGTTCACACGGGCGACTCCATTACCGTCGCGCCTGCCCAGACCCTCACCGACCGCGAATATCAGATGATG
>JADGHK010000151.1 GCA_019686145.1 Bryobacteraceae bacterium
ACCGGCACAACTGCCGGGGAAATTGAGCTCGTCGCCAGGCTCGGATCCTGGACGGAGACGCTGAGGCTGCCTCTGAATCCGGCGCCGGTCTCCTTCGATTCCATGCAGGGCGCAAGGACCGGCGCCGAGATTGAGGTTCGCTTAACGGGCTTTGACAACACACGGTCGATCTCCTCGCTCGCGTTCTTCTTTTACCTTCGCGATGGTTCACAACTGCCGCAAGGGCCAGTGCGGGTTACTGTGTCGGAGCAGTTCAGGCAGTACTTCGAGTCGTCAACGCTCGGCGGTGTCTTCGGTCTTCGCGTCCGGTTTCCTGTGAGCGGCGACGCCTCCTTGATTCAGGGCGTCGAGGTGGAGGCTGCGAATGCAGCCGGGACCGCGCGGACTAGGCGAATTCCGTTCTAGCGGCGCCCGTAGAGTACGCTGGTCTTGAATGGTCCCGATTGCAATGAGCATTGCCGGCTCCGATCCGAGCGGCGGAGCCGGAATTCAGGCCGACCTGAAAACATTCCACCAATTCGGAGTTTACGGGCAGGCTGTGATCACGCTGCTCACTGTTCAAAACACAGTGAGCGTCGAGCATGTGGAGGTGATGCCAGCCGAGCTGGTTGTGCGGCAAACGCAGGCGGTGCTGCGGGACATGCCGCCGCACGCAGCGAAGACAGGCGCCCTGGGAAGCGCGGCCGTTGTCGAAGCCGTTGCGGACCTGGCGGCGTCGTTTGGGTTTCCTCTTGTCGTTGACCCCGTCATGCTCAGCAAGCACGGCGCCCCGCTGATGGACGAGGAGGCTCGCCGCGCGGTGCTGCGAAAGCTGATCCCTCGCGCGCGCCTGGTAACGCCGAACCTTCATGAAGCCTCAATGCTCACCGGGATTCCGGTTCAAACCATTGCGGACATGGAGCGTGCCGCCCGCCGCCTTGTGGAATTGGGCGCTGCGGCTGTCCTGGTGAAGGGCGGTCATCTTCCCGGAGGCGCGACCGATCTTCTGGTTGACGGCGATGAGCTGCACCGCTTCACTGGCGAACGCTTTGAAACGCCCCACACGCACGGCACCGGATGCACGTACTCTGCGGCGATCACTGCGGAACTGGCGAAGGGCGTGAGCCTCTGCAAAGCGGTCGAGCGTGCGAAACGCTTCATTACGGAGGCCATTCGGACCAGTCCCGGGCTTGGCTGCGGCTCCGGTCCGGTCAATCACCACGCAACTCTGTCCACGGATTAACGAATTTCGGCCAAGCGGTCGATGAAACTCTTGGAAGACGAAAGTCTGCGGCTTTACAATCGGAAAAATGGATCATCCTTTTCGGCTTGATGGACGAGTGGCCCTGGTCACTGGCGGTGCGAGCGGCATTGGCGAAGCGATATGCCGCGTATTCACGTCGGCCGGAGCGAAGGTGATCATCGTTGACGTAGACGAGGCCCGGGCGTGCAAGCTGGCGTCTGAATTACCGAACGCAACCGCCAGACGCTGCGACATTACCGACGAACGCGCCGTCAAGGACCTGTTTGATACAATTGAAAAGCTCGATGTTTTGGTAAATAACGCCGGCATTGGACTTGTTGGCGGAATCGAGCAGACGGAACTCGAGGATTTCCGGCGTCTCTTTCAAGTAAACGTTGAGGGAATGTTCCTGGTCACCCGGCAGGCAATGCCGCTGCTGATTGCCTCCCGCGGTTCGATCGTCAATATCGGATCAGTCGCCGGGTTGATCGGAGTGAAGAAGCGCTACGCGTACTGCGCTACAAAGGGCGCTGTCGTAGCGATGACCCGGCAGCTTGCAGTAGATTATCCCACCGAAATCCGCGTAAACTGCATCTGTCCGGGTACTGTGGATACCCCGTTTGTGGAGGGGTATCTGGAAAAGTATCACAAGCACGAAAAGGAGAAGGTACGGGCCGAACTGAACCAGCGGCAGCCAATTGGCCGCCTGGGACGCCCCGAAGAGATTGCTCATCTTGCCCTTTACTTAAGTTCGGCCGAAGCGGGTTTCGTTACTGGTGCCGTCTATACAATTGACGGGGGTTGGACTGCAGCTTGACCTGTGAGTGTGCGTTTTCTCACAATGTAAATTTGGCAACAACCCCTAAGAGGCGAGCGCTGCGGCGCGAGTCGAATACATTCTAGAGGAGTTTCATGTATCGCTCGGCGATGTCACGCCTGGTTGCCCTGTCTTTGGTCTTCTGCCTGCTCGGAGGCACTTGCTTGCCACTGGCTGCCGCGACGGCGGTGAAGCCGGTGAGAAAGACCGCTAAGAAGACGACAAAAACTGCAAAAAAGAGGACGAAGGCCACTGTTGCGAAGGCTAGCGCCAAAAAGGCTACGAAGGCGAGTTACAGTCGTTCCACCAGCAGGTCAACCAGGAAGACCAGACGAAAAGCTTCCTACAGTCCCTGGGTCACGCCGACGTATGCTGATTCCACCTACGGTGACAATGTAGACGGCGAGGATCTGGTTGTCCGTCGTGCCGCGGTTGAGGCGCTTGGTCCGTACAACGGAACTGTCGTTGCTGTCGATCCCAAGACTGGCCGCATTCTGACAATCGTCAACCAGAAGCTTGCGCTGCGAAGCAGTTTTCAACCGTGCTCCACAATCAAGATCGTTGCTGGTCTCGCAGCGTTGAGCGAGGGAATCATCACCCGGAATACGATGATCAAGCTCGGCCGGAGGTACAGCATGAACCTCACCGAAGCTCTTGCGCGATCCAACAACCCCTATTTCGCAATTCTTGGGCAGAAGCTTGGATTCGAGAAGGTTTCCTACTATGCAAGGCTGTTTGGATTGGGTGAGCCGGCTGGCTTGAATATCGAGGGAGAAACCGCTGGCGTGCTACCCTCGGCTCCACCAAAGAATGGCGGCGTGGGAATGATGACGAGCTTCGGCGAAGGAATCTCGCTCAGCCCGCTGCAGCTTGCGGCATTGATGTCCGCGATCTCCAATGGAGGCACACTTTACTATCTGCAGTATCCGCGGAGTCAGGAGGAAGTGAAGTCATTTGTACCGCGGGTGAAGCGGCATCTTGATATTCAAAAGTGGATTCCCGAGATCAAGCCCGGCATGATGGGCGCTGTGGAATACGGCACTGCCCGCCGCGCCGCTTATGATCCCAATGAGCCGATCCTGGGCAAGACCGGTACTTGCACGGATCCGGCAAGGGCTCATATGGGCTGGTTCGGTTCGTTCAATGACGTGGACCACAACCCGATCGTAGTCGTCGTGATGCTGACCGGCGGGAGACCTGTAAACGGACCGGTAGCGGCCGGCATTGCAGGGAACGTCTACCGGCTTCTGTCCGAGCAGCGCTACTTTGCCGAAAGCAAGCCGAATCAGTTTACGCCCGCTGCTCTGGTTTCAACTCAATCCTGCTGCAGCAATTAGTCGGATCAGGCCGCGGAACTGCTGAAGATCTTTTCGCCCATCGCGAACTTCAGTCTGTCGATTCCCTCTCCAGTTACGCTGGAGATGCGGTAGAAATCAAGGCCGTTTTCCGCGGCCAGCCTCTCCAGAGCCGCCACCCTTTCGGGATCCTGGGCTGCGTCGATCTTCGAAGCAACCAGGATCATGGGCTTCCGCGCAAGGTCCTCGCTGAAACTTGCGAGCTCCCGCATGACGACGTGAAAATCGTGTACGGGATCGCGTCCGCTTGCCTCCGAGACGTCCACCAGATGCACCAGGAGTCTGGTTCGCTCGATGTGGCGGAGGAACTGAATTCCCAGGCCGTGGCCGAGGTGAGCACCCTCAATCAATCCGGGAATGTCGGCGACCACAAAAGTCCGGGCGTCTTCCGGCAGGCTTACAACGCCGAGGTTTGGTTCCAGGGTGGTAAACGGGTAATCGGCAATCTTGGGGCGTGCTGCGGAGATGCGGGAGATGAGCGTCGACTTGCCCGCATTCGGAAAACCAACGAGTCCCACATCGGCAAGCAGCTTCAGCTCCAGCCGCAGGTGGCGCTCTTCGCCCGGCTTTCCGGGTTCGTGCTCGGTGGGTGCCTGGTGCGTCGAGGTGGCGAACCGTGCATTGCCGCGACCTCCGCGGCCGCCCCGAGCGGCGATAAAGCGTTCGCCCGGTTTCGTGAAATCGTGCAGGAGCTCGCCGGTTTCATCGTCGTAGACGACCGTGCCCACGGGCACAGGAAGCTCAATAGACTCCCCGTCACGGCCGGTGCGGTTGCTTCCCTCGCCGTGGCGGCCTCGCCCGGCCTTGTGTTCGGGGTTGAAGCGGAAGTGCAGCAGAGTGTTGTAATGCTCGCTTGCCACCATGACGACGTCACCGCCTCGTCCTCCGTCGCCCCCGCTTGGGCCGCCGCGAGGTACATATTTTTCGCGGCGGAAGGCGAGGCAGCCGTTACCGCCATCCCCGGCCTTGACGTAAATCTTGACCTCGTCAATGAACATGATTTGATCGCAAAATAAAAAGGCCGCCCTGCCAAGCGGGCGGCCTCAAGCGTAGAGAAAATCTTTCGTCACTGCCCAGCCAGCCGGCTGAGCACATTTACAAATTTCCCCATCCGGCCGCGGTCACGAAATTCGACAATGCCGGGGACTCGAGCGTAGAGGGTATCGTCCTTGCCGATGCCGACGTTCTCGCCGGGTTTGTACCGTGTCCCGCGCTGCCGCACGATGATGGCGCCGCCCGGTACCATCTGTCCGCTGAAAACCTTAATGCCCAGACGCTGGGCATTCGAATCGCGGCCATTCTTTGAACTGCCTAAACCCTTTTTGTGTGCCATTTCAAACTCCGTTCCCCGTTAGGCCAGGATTTCGGTGACTTCCACTTCCGTAAAATCCTGCCTGTGACCGATGGTTCGCTTGTACTGTTTCTTGGGCTTGAATTTGAACACCGTGACCTTGTCGCCCCGGCCATGGCTGCGGATGGTGCCTTTCACCTTCGCGCTGCCAAGATCCGAACCTACGATCAATTGACCCGCGTCCTTGCTGACTGCGACCACGCGGCCGAGCTCGATTTCAGCCCCTACCTCGCCCGGAAGTTTCTCCACCCGGACTAACTCGCCCGGGGAGACGCGATATTGCTTTCCACCGGTTTCAATTACTGCGTACATAAGGAATCCTCGCTGATCTTGTTCCCAGTACACCGCTTCGAGCTTTTCAGTACAGCACCCCGAGCGGCGTCGATTGGAGGGCTACTAGCACGTTCACGCACCCTAGGCGGGCGCGCGGTCGGAGCCACAATTTCCAATTCTACAACAGGCGTTCCTGTTTTCCAACCCGGCATGCGGCGAGCCGGCAATCCTCCGCGGCAGACCGGGGAATACAAATCCTTACGCTTTGGACCGGGATCACTCGAAACGGGCTAATTGCTTGAGGCATCCCTAGTTGGTAGAGTAAACAAATACGGGTTTGTTTGGGCCTTTTGGGGCCGAGCTAGAGGTGTTTACAGTTGCAGCGTTTTGGCTTGCCCGCGATCGTTCTTTTCTTCTTGCTGGCGGCGCCTGCGGCTCCGCAGGACCCCAGCTCGGATGTCCTTTGCCGCTACCTGGCCGCCTCTAGCCAGCCACCGCTTCGTGGCGTATCCATGGAGGTGGACTTTGAGGCGAAGCTTCCCAAGCTGAAGAAGGAAGGGAGGCTGCAGGCGCTCCGGATCATCTCAAAGCTGGGAGAGATCCGGTATGTCGTCGAGCGCTTCGTGGGCGACAACTCGATCAAGAAAGATGTCATCGCCCGCTACATGCAGGCGGAAACTCAGGCTCAGGAAGGCTCAGCAAATGGCGACGTCGGCGTTACCCCGAAGAACTATAAGTTCAAGTACAAGGGGCTGACGGAGAGGGACGGTAGAGAATACCACGTCTTTCAACTGACGCCACGCAAGAAGCGAGTCGGTCTATACAAGGGGGAACTGTGGCTTGATCCGGTCACCTGCCTCCCCGTCCGCGAAGCTGGCCGGCTTGTAAAGACGCCATCGATCTTCCTCAAGAAGATCGAGTTTGTGCGCGACTACGAAATTCGCGACGGACGTGCTCTCCCGAAACAGATTCAGAGCACCGTCGATACCCGGTTCTGGGGCCGCGCCGAGCTCATGATCCATTTCAGGAATCTGTCCGTTTACACCGAGCCGGAAGCACCGAACTTTACGGTTTCCGAGCTGAATTAGCCGCAGAACCTTCAGGATCTACCCACAGCCGTTCTGCAAGTTACGGCCCCCGCCATCGGCCTTTCCCAGGTTAAGGCGTGAAACTGGGGAAGGAATCTAAAAGTCCTACAGACGGATCTATCTTGACCCTGTGTCCAACTTTGACGGCACAGGAACAAGAAGCGACCAGCTGAACGACGCAGCGGGAGGCTTCCGTCTGGATTTGAAAATCGGCAATGTCCGCAACATCATTGTTCTGCGCGCGCTGCCCGGACTCGGCGACATGCTTTGCCTGGTGCCGGC
>JADGHK010000152.1 GCA_019686145.1 Bryobacteraceae bacterium
TGCGCATCCTCAGCTACATCGCCCTGGTGGTCGGGGCCTTTCTGATCTACAACACGATCTCTGTTTCCGTCGTGCGGCGCCGCGCGGAGATCGGAATCGTACGAGCCCTGGGCGCGACGCGGCGCGGCATTCTCGTGGCGTTCCTTGGCGAGGCCGCCCTGCTCGGCGCGATCGGCGCTGTTCCGGGACTTGTGCTCGGCCGTCTGATGGCGGAAGGGGCCGTGCAGCTTGTTGCGGGCACGGTGGGGTCCCTGTATGTCAGCAGCACTCCGGCGCCGATCGAACTCACGCCAGCGTCCGCGTTGCTTTCACTGTGCGCCGGAATTGGAGTCGCTCTCGCTTCCTCCCTTGGTCCTGCCCGCGAAGCCTCCGCGGTGCCGCCGGTGGAGGCGATGGCGCGCGGACGGGTCGACTACCACTCCCGGATCAACGCAAGGCGCAACTTGACACTCGCTGTACTGCTGGCGCTCGCGGGTACGCTGGCTGCATGGCTGCCACCGGTGGCAGGAAAGCCTCTGTTCGGCTACCTTGCCGCGCTGGTCCTGATCGCCTCGGCATCCCTGGCGATTCCAGCGCTCGTCTCGGCCGTTTCCCGCGGAGCCTCCGCCCTTGCGCGCCGTCTGCTGGGCGTGGAAGCATTCATGGCCTCGCGCGGCCTGGCTGCTTCGCTTCACCGGACTTCCGTCCTTGTTGGCGCACTGGCTACCGCAATCGCCATGGTGGTGAGCGTTGGAGTCATGGTGGGAAGCTTCCGGGAGACGGTGCTGCTCTGGATGGACGATCAGCTTCGCGCGGATCTCTACGTGCGGCCGGCGGGGGCCGGCTCCGCCGACCGCCACCCGGTCATGTCGCCGGAAGTGCCTGATCTGATTGAAAAGGTCCCGGGCGTAGCCGCCGTCGATCGCTTTCGTGCTCTTCGTATCAGCTACCAGGGCCTGCCCGCCACCCTCGCTGCAGGTGAAACGCAACTGGCGCTCCGCTTCGGAAGGACTCCCTTCCTTTCCGGCACTCGCGAGGAAGCGCTCAGCCGGCTGCCCGGAGGCGATTCCGTCATTGTGAGCGAGCCGTTCGCCAACAAGCACAAAGTTGGCAAGGGGGACTTCGTGGAGCTGGCGCTGGGCGGGACCACTCGCAGGTTTGAGGTCCTGGGCGTCTACTACGACTATGCCAACGAACGCGGGACCATCATGATGGACCGTTCGACGCTGCTCAAATACCTGCCCGATCCATCTCCGTCGAGCGTTGCCGTCTACCTGGAGCCGGAACGCGACATTGAGACCGTGCGGGCCGAGCTCGA
This sequence comes from Bryobacteraceae bacterium, assembly GCA_019686145.1. Lineage (GTDB taxonomy): Bacteria > Acidobacteriota > Terriglobia > Bryobacterales > Bryobacteraceae > JADGHK01. The sequence continues at coordinate 1,298 of JADGHK010000152.1, forward strand.
GCGGGCTGTGGCCGGCCGCCGCGTTTTGATCACGTCCAACCGCGCGCTTCGACGGGAAGCCATCCGTATCTTCGATCGCACCTTCGCCATCACCTATGCCCTGGAGGCTGTCGCCGTGGCTGTGGCGGTGATGGGCATCGGCGGCGCATTGCTGGCGCTCGTGGTTGACCGGCGGCGCGAGTTTGGTCTGCTGCGATTTCTGGGGGCGTCCGCCGGACAGGTTCGACAGCTCATCCTGTTTGAGGCCGGACTGCTCGGGCTGCTCGCGAACCTTGCCGGATTTGTCCTCGGCGCAGCGCTTTCGCTGGTCTTGATCTATGTCATCAACAAACAATCGTTCGGCTGGACAATCCAGTTTCACTGGCCGGTTGCCGTTCTCCTCGCCGCGTTGAGCCTGATCGATGCCGCAACTATCGCGGCCGGGCTCTACCCGGCTCGCGTCGCCGCCCGGCTGCGGCCGGTTGAGGTGATCCACGAAGAATGAAGCTCCTCGCGTTATTGCCGGTCCTCGCTGTTGCCGCGTTAGCGGCCGAGTATAAGGTCGCGCTTCCGGGCTATCGCTTCGAGTTTCCACGAGACCACTTCGATCATCCGGACTTTAAGACCGAGTGGTGGTACTACACCGGGAACCTGGCGACGAAGGAAGGCCGCCGCTTCGGCTTCGAGCTGACCTTTTTCCGTCAGGCGGCCGACCGCCCCGAGAAACGGACGTCAATCTGGCAGGTAGACGATCTGTTTCTAGCCCACTTTGCCGTCAGCGATATCCAGGAACGGCGCTTCTTTTATTGGGAACGGCTGAACCGGAGAGGACCCGGAATTGCCGGCGCGGACGAGGCTGAGAAACGGATCTGGAACGGCAACTGGGAGGTGCGCTGGCGCGGCGACACTCAGCAGCTTCAGGCAATCGTGGAAGATTTTTCAGTCCGCCTGTCGATGACGCCGCGGAAGCCCCCGGTGATCCATGGCCGGAACGGAGTCAGCCAGAAGGCGGCTAAACCGGGACGGGCGTCGCATTACGTGAGCTTCCCGAGGCTGGAAGCTACGGGTGTGATCTCGGTCTCAGGACGCGAGTACCGGGTGGAAGGAACGGCGTGGATGGACCACGAGTTTTTCACGGACCAGCTTGAGGAGAATCAGAGCGGGTGGGACTGGTTCAGCCTGCAACTGGAGGACAATACGGAGTTGATGCTCTTCCGATTGCGGCGAAAAGACGGAACCGTAGATCCATATTCTGCCGGAACTTATATCGATTCGGCGGGAAATGCCCGGTATCTCCGTCGAAGCGATTTCCGGCTGACGCCGCTTGAGACGTGGGAGAGTGCGAAAACCGGAGCGAAATATCCAATCCGCTGGCAGATCGAAGTCGCGCCATTGCAATTGAGGCTTCTGGTGTCTACGCCGCTTCGTTCTCAGGAGCTCGTGAACAGGAATTCCTGGACCCCCAGCTACTGGGAGGGGGCAATCGATGCCGAGGGTCGCATGGGCGAGCGCCCGGTTCGGGGGCGGGGATACCTCGAAATGGCAGGCTATGACCGGCCCGTTCAGTTTGGCGGGAAGTAATTTCAGGGTTTCCTTCGGAAAGGCGTTACATTTCTGCAAATTTCGGTTATCATAGACAACTGGCCCTCTGGGCCAGGACGTAGTAGCTGTGGTCGCCACGGTTGACAGAGTATCGGTTCTCAGATATTCTGAATAAGTTTGGCGAGCATACTTCTGCTCCTGTACTACCCCCGTCCTGTTGGGCGGGCCGGTCAGGGGCCGGCCCCGCTGTCCTGACGGATTCTCGCCGTTGTGGGCATGGGCTAGTCCGAAGCAATCACCCTCGCGAGTAGAAAGCGGTCCAGCGATCCGTCTTTCAGCAACTCCGAATTGGCTTGGTGAGCAGGTTTTTGCCTGCCTGATATTCGGTTTCAACACGTAACTCAACGGTTTATTGGGAGAAAGATAAGTTCGTGCCGACGTTTAATCAACTTGTGCGGAAGGGTCGGAAGCCGACCAAGTGGAAGACCGCCAGTCCCGCCCTGCAGTCGTGCCCGCAGAAGCGTGGCGTCTGCACGCGTGTCTACACGACAACGCCGAAGAAGCCGAACTCGGCTTTGCGGAAGGTGGCTCGCGTCCGACTGACAAACGGCATTGAAGTAACCACCTATATTCCCGGCGTTGGACACAATCTCCAGGAGCACTCGATCGTGCTCATCCGCGGCGGTCGCGTCAAGGATCTCCCGGGTGTCCGGTATCACGTCGTGCGGGGAACGCTCGACACTGCCGGTGTCGCCAACCGCAAGCAGGGGCGCTCCAAGTACGGCGCAAAGCGGCCCAAGGCCGGTAAGTAAAAGTTTGAGGATCTAGAGGAACATGCCACGCAGAAGGCGAGCCGAGATCAGAGAGATCCAGCCAGATCCTGTCTATAACTCCACTCTGGCGGAGAAGTTCATCAACTCGATGATGTGGGATGGCAAGAAAACTGTTTCGCAGGCCATCTTCTACGCCGCCATGGACCGGGTACGGGAGCGGAGCGGCGACGATCCGCTGAAGATTTTCAAGAAGGCGATCGAGAACTGCAAGCCGCTGCTCGAGGTCAAGACGCGCCGTGTCGGCGGCGCCAACTATCAGGTGCCAATCGAGGTGCCTCAGAACCGACGTACAAGCCTCGCAATCCGCTGGATTTTGGCGAACGCGCGGTCGCGTCCTGAAAAGGGAATGGCCGAGAAGCTCGCAGGTGAGCTGACCGACGCGGCGAACATGCGCGGCGGGGCGATCAAGAAGAAGGATGAAGTCCACCGTATGGCGGAGGCGAACAAGGCCTTTGCGCATTATCGGTGGTAACTAAAGGCTACGCTTCACTTTATGCCACGCACGGTACCGTTAGAAAAAATGAGGAACATCGGCATCATGGCCCACATCGATGCCGGTAAGACGACCACGACGGAACGCATTCTGTACTACACCGGTCGGACGTATAAGATCGGCGAGGTTCATGAAGGCACTGCCGTCATGGACTGGATGGCTCAGGAGCAGGAACGCGGGATCACCATCACTTCAGCCGCCACCACGTGCGAATGGCGCGATTACCACATCAACATCATCGATACGCCTGGCCACGTCGACTTTACTGCTGAAGTGGAACGCAGCCTGCGCGTCCTGGACGGAGCTGTCGCAGTATTCGACGCGGTTGCCGGCGTTCAGCCTCAATCCGAGACGGTCTGGCGTCAGGCGGACAAGTATCGCGTTCCGCGCATCTGCTTCATCAATAAGATGGACCGTGTTGGCGCGGACTTCTACCACGCGGTGTCCACCATTGTGGACCGCTTGAAGGCCCGGCCGGTTCCGATCCAGCTCCCGGTTGGAGCGGAAGATCAGTTCAAGGGCGTTATCGACCTGATCAGGATGAAGGCACGCATCTGGCGCGATGAGACGCTGGGTGCGAAGTATGACGATGTCGACATTCCGGCAGACCTCCTTGAAAAGGCGCAGGAATACCGGAACCAGATGATTGAGGCGATCTCGGAAAGCGACGACACGCTCTTCGAGAAATTCATCGAGGGCCAGGCGCTTACCGAGCAGGAGATTCTGCAGGGGATTCGCAAGGCAACCATCGAGCAGAAGATCTTTCCGGTCATCTGCGGCTCCTCGTTCAAGAACAAAGGCGTTCAGAATCTCCTCGACGCCGTTGTCGATTTCCTGCCCTCCCCGGTCGACATTCCTCCCGTTCAAGGTACCGCCGTTGACAATCCGGAAGAGCTGATGGAGCGCAAGGCTTCGGATGACGAGCCCTTCTCCGCTCTGGTCTTCAAGATCATGACGGACCCCTTCGTCGGCCAGCTCGCATTCCTTCGCGTTTACTCCGGCAAGCTCAGCAACGGCGACTCCGTGCTGAATGTCGGCAAGAACCGCAAGGAGCGCATCGGCCGCCTGGTGAAGATGCACGCCAACAAGCGCGAGGAAATTCAGGAAGTGCTTGCTGGAGACATCTGCGCCGCCGTCGGGTTGAAGACGGTCAGCACCGGCGACACGATCTGCGACGAGCAGGCTCCCATTATTCTCGAGTCCATCGACTTCCCCGCCCCGGTCATCCAGCTTGCGATTGAGCCGAAGACGAAGGCCGATCAGGAGAAACTTGGCATGGCGATCGCCAAGCTGGTTCAGGAGGACCCGACGCTGAAGGTTTCGACAGATACCGACACAGGGCAGACGATTCTCGCCGGCATGGGCGAGCTGCACCTCGAAATTATCGTCGACCGCCTGCAGCGCGAGTTCAACGTGGGCGCCAACGTCGGCAAGCCGCAGGTTGCATATCGCGAGACGGTTCGCCGTCCGGCCGAGGGCGAAGGCCGGTTTGTCCGCCAGACCGGCGGTAAAGGCCAGTACGGTCACGTTAAGATCCGGATCGAGCCTCTCGAAGAGGGCAAGGGTTTCGAGTTTGTGAACGCCATTGTTGGCGGCGTCGTTCCTAAGGAATACGTTCCGGCTGTGGAGAAGGGCATCGTGGAAGCGCTCGAGGGCGGTATTCTCGCCGGGTATCCGATGTCGGACCTGCGAGTGACCCTCTACGACGGCAGCTACCACGAGGTCGACTCTTCGGAAATGGCCTTCAAGATTGCCGGCTCCATGGCGATTAAGGATGCGGCGCAGAAGGCGAAACCGGTGCTCCTTGAGCCGATCATGGCCGTGGAGGTCGTGGTGCCCGATGAATACATGGGCGCCGTAAACGGTGACTTGATCTCCCGCCGCGGACGGCTGGAGGGTATGGAGTTGCGCGGCACAACTCAGATCATCAAAGCCATGGTGCCGCTGTCTGAGATGTTTGGCTACGCGACCGAGCTGCGCTCGCGCACGCAAGGCCGCGGCAGCTTCACAATGCACTTTGGGCGCTACGAAGAAGTGCCCGCGTCGCTGGCAGAGGAAATCATCAGCAAGGTGCAAGGCAAGGTTACTGGTTAACAGCTACCAACAAGATCAGTTCCACTAGGAGAACGAACAACTATGGCGAAGGAAAAATTTGATCGCAGCAAGCCGCACGTGAATATCGGAACGATTGGTCACATTGACCACGGGAAGACGACGTTGACGGCGGCGATCACGA
>JADGHK010000153.1 GCA_019686145.1 Bryobacteraceae bacterium
TCCGGCAATATACTCGGAGCATGGAGAGCGCGCTCACTCGAAGGCTGGCGCTTTTGTGGGGGCTTGCAGCGGTCCCGATGCAGTCGCTCCCGGGCAAGGATCCGGTCCAATGGAAGACGGCCACGGTTCTCTACGTGCGATATGCCGTGGAAGGATTGGGGGTCCCCACGGCGCCCGCACGGGGAGAAAGCGTTGGAGGCCTTCGACAGATTGCCCTAGGCGAGTTCGACTTTGACGCGGGCGATGTTGAATACACTGCGCAAGAGCGAGTCGCTCCCTGGGCGAGGCTCCAGCTTTCCGAAGGAGACAAGGTCCAAATCGCAATCGACAAGAAAAACCTTCTGCTCAAGCTCAGCGATGGCAAGATTCGGAAGCTGAAACTGACCGCTACTTACCCAAAGAGCACGAAGCGCCCCTGAGAGACCGCGACTAGCCAACGCGCGCCGACATCAGACTTCAAACGCTTCGATCCGAAGGAATGGCGTCGCTATACTGTTGACAGAATGTCTTTTTCTGGCCTCCGGGTCCTTTCCCTGGAAAGCAGGCGCGCGGCGGAAGTGGCGACCTTGATCTCGCGTCAGGGCGGCGAGGTGTTTACGGCTCCCTCGATGCGGGAAGCGCCGCTCGAATCAAACGAAGCAGCGTTTGCCTTCGCCGAACGGCTCTTCGCAAGAGATTTCGACATGATGATCTTCCTCACCGGCGTCGGCACACGCCTGCTCCACCAGACGCTGGCTGCCAGATATCCTGAGGACCGGTTCCCCGTCGCTCTGAGAGAACTGACGGTCGTAGCCCGCGGCCCTAAGCCCGCAGCCGTGCTCCGCGAGCTCAACGTCCCGATCCATGTACTGGTTCCCGAGCCGAACACCTGGCGTGAACTTCTCGAAGCAACGAAGGGGAGGACAGAACGCCAGATCGCGGTTCAGGAGTACGGGAAGCCAAATGTGGAGCTGGTCGAGGCTTTGAAGGCAAGAGGCGCTGAGGTGACATCGATTCGCGTCTATCAATGGGACCTCCCGGCCGACACCCAGCCCTTGCGGGAGGCGGCGCGGCGGCTGGCGCAGGGAGAGTTCGACGTTGCCATGTTTACTACGTCGGTTCAGATTGAGCATCTGCTCCGGATTGCATCCGAAGAAGGCGTCGCCGAAGAAGTGCGAAAGGGACTCTCCCGGTGCGTGATCGCCTCGATTGGCCCCACCACGAGCGAAATGCTCGAAGAGTACGGTCTGAAGCCTGATTTCATGCCCAGTCACCCTAAGATGGGATTCCTCGTCAAGGAGACAGCGGAAAGGGTTCAGGAGATCCTATGCCGGAAAAGAAACAGCGCGGGGTGGTGAACCGCGGACCGAATCCGGTGTATCAGGCGGTAGGACGCTACCTCGGCCTGGCCTTCCTCCTCCCGGCTTGTGTATTCGTGGGATACATCATCGGCGCGCTGCTCGATCGAGCCTTCGGCACCGACTTCCTGTATATCGTCTTTTTGCTCCTGGGCATCGCCGCCGGTTTCGTCGAGCTGGTGCGGGAACTTCAGCGGGACGCGGGTAATCGTGGAAGCTGAACATTCGTATGCCGGCCCCGTGCGCAGGATCCAGCGGCTGACGCTGCTGTTTGGCCTTGGAGGGACGATCGCCGGATTTGGCCTGGGAGGGTGGCCCGGGGGCTTCGGATTCCTCACCGGAGCCTTGATTTCCTATCTGAATTTCTTCTGGTTGAAGCGGCTTGTGGAGACGCTCGGGGCGCCGGCGAGGCGCGGTCCGCGCGCCACGGTCATGGCCGTGCTCCTGGGTCTGCGGTACGGGCTGCTCGGGGCGGGCGGTTATGTTATGCTAAGAGTCTTTGGGGTCAGTCTGTTGGCGGTCCTGGCGGGACTGCTCACCGTGGTTGCCGCAGTGATCCTCGAAGCGCTTTACCAACTCTTCACATATGCACGAACATGAACTGTGGGTCACCGCCCTGTTCAACAAGTATCTAGGTGGAGTAGCGAACGCCATTCTAGGGCTCTTTGGCGTTCACGCGCATGATCCGGCGCATCCGTGGACTAATTTCATGGCGATGCAGATTGTGGTCGCGCTCGTCGTGGTGGTCGTATTCGCGATGCTGCGCACCCGCCTCTCTATGGACCGGCCGGGAAAAATGCAGCATATCTTTGAGATCCTCCACCAGTTCCTCGAGGGCCAGGCCGACGAAGCGGTCGGGCATCACGGCCGCCACTACGTGACGTTCTTCGGGACGCTTTTCTTTTTCATTCTGTTCAGCAATCTGCTCGGGGTCATTCCGACCTTCGAATCCCCGACCATGTTTCCTTCGGTGCCCGCAGGCTGTGCTCTGGCAGCCTTTCTTTATTACAACTATGTAGGCATGAAGGCGAATGGCATTGGGAAGTATCTGGCGCACTTCGCAGGCCCGATGCCGCTGCTTGCCCCGCTGATGATTCCCATCGAAATCATCAGCCATGCGGCGCGTCCGCTGTCGCTCACCATTCGTCTTTACGCAAATATGTATGCGGGCGAGCAGGTGACTCTCGCATTCCTGGGTCTGACGTACCTGTTTATTCCGGCGATTTTCATGGGGCTGCACGTATTCGTTGCATTCCTGCAGGCGTATGTCTTCACACTGCTAACGATGATTTACGTCGGTAGCGCGGTGGCGCACGACGACCATTAATACCGGCTTTATCCGCTGTCAGTGTGAGCCCGGCCCCACTACGGTAGGCGGTTCGGGAACCACCTCCTGAGAGCGATTCATACCAAGGAGAAACAGATGAACTTGAAGACAACCCTGCTGGTTCTGGCGATGCTGTGCTTCGCCACGCCGATCTTTGCGCAGGAACCCGCCGGAGCGGCTACGAACTGGGTAGCCATCACCTCCGGATTTTCCATGGCAATTGCCTCGGGCCTCTGTGGTCTGGCCCAGGCACGGGCTGTAGCCGCCGCCGCTGAAGGCATGGCGCGCAATCCCGGAGCCTTTGCCGCCATTCGATTCGCTCTGCTGCTCGGTCTGGTGCTGATCGAATCGCTGGCGCTCTACACTCTGGTCATCATCCTGCTGAAGGTTGTTTAACCCAGGTTCGTCCCCCGCAGAAGCAACGATGCGGGGGACATCCGTTCCATGAGACTGCAAGGCATATTCCCTCCCATCACCACTCCCTTCAATTCCGACGGGGAGTTGTACAAAGCGAAAGTTCAGCACAACGTCGAGAAGTGGAACCGGACAGCCTTATCCGGCTATGTCGTCTGCGGTTCCACAGGCGAAAGCGTCATGCTCACCACCGAGGAAAAGGTCCGCATGTGGGAGTGGGTCGCCGAGTTCGCCTCATCCGACAAGCTGCTCATTGCAGGCACCGGTGTCGAGAGCGTTCGCGAGACGGTGGATCTCACCAACCGGGCAGCGGCGATCGGCTACAAAGCCGCCATGGTGCGGACGCCGCATTACTACAAGAACCTCTTGAACCGCACGGAGGCGCAAGTCCTCTACTTCCGCGCCGTGGCCGACCAGGCGAAGATCCCGGTCATGATCTATAACTGGCCGCAAGCGACGGGTCTCGATATTCCAGCCGAGGCCGTCATCGAGCTGTCCCATCATCCCAACATTGTGGCGATCAAGGAGAGCTCGGGGAACCTGGAAAAGGTGATGCGGATGATCCGGGAGGTGAAGAAAGGCTTCCAGGTTCTGGTGGGCAGCGCGCCGACCCTGTGGCCGTCTCTCACCGTCGGCGCCGCCGGAGCAGTGCTTGCGTTCGCCAATGCAGCGCCGTACGCCACAATTACGATCTGGGAGGCTTTCCGCACCCGCGAAATGGAAGCGGCCCAGGACTGGCAGAACCGGATTGCGCATGCCGCGTATCTGGTGACGACAAAGTACGGTGTGCCCGGCCTGAAGTACGCGATGGACCTCAACGGATACTACGGCGGTCCACCCCGGCTGCCGCTCGTCCCGCTTTGCCCCGAAGCGAAGCGGGAAATCGAAGAAGCCTTCCAGCACCTGAAGGGATAAATCAGCGGAGAATCTGCTCCAGGTGCATGAGGCTCTTCGTCCTGCGCTTCCGGTAGCCGCGCAAACGGCGCCGCAGAAACTCATTCATCTCGCCAATGGACGCAAAGTAGCCGGCAAATGCTCGGGAGTCACGGCGAGGCAACCGGCGCTGAGGGCGAAAATCGCGTTGAGTAAACTGGCCGCGAACGCCGATAATTGCCGCGCCCATCGGCCGGTACTCGTGAGTTCCGTACGCGCAGGCGATATCGCCCTCAATCCAGAGTGCAAAGCCCATCCTTCTTCTACAGTGCCATAAACCCGCGCTCTCCTACCCGGTCGTCCGGCTCATTTTTCTGGAGAACCGCTAATTCAGTGCGACGTTCACGCGCCACCGGTCACGCCGCCAGATCGGCGGTCGTTCGCCCCCGATAACGCGCCACCAGACCGTCCCATTGCACAACCAGCGTGGAACCACGCTCGGCGTTTTGACTCTCCCAGCTTGCAAGCAGGTCGAGGCAGGAGTGATCGATATAGGTCAACTTGTCCACGTGCACATGCAGATTCGTCCCGGCCGGAAGCCCGTCGAGGGTGGCAGCCAGTTTGGGCAAGCGGAGGAATGTAGCCGCGCCCTCCAGATAAAGATCAAAATCGGAAGTGCCGGGCCGCTGAACCAAACGGATATCCAGGTGCGTCATCTTGTACACGAGCTTGAACAGCGAGAGGAGCACGCCCACGACGACGCCAGTGAGCAGGTCGATGGCGACGATTCCGATCACCGTCGCAAAGTAGATCGCCACCGGAACACGGCCGTAGCGCTGAAGCGCGCGGATGTTGTCGATATTCACCAGCTTATAGCCCGTGTAGACGAGGATCGCCGCCAGCGCGGACGTCGGAATGAGCCGCAGAACCGCAGGCAGCGACAGGACGGCCAGCAGCAGCCAGACGCCGTGCAGGATGGCTGAAAGGCGCGTCTTGGCGCCCGCGTCCACGTTTGCTGAACTGCGAACGATCACGCCGGTGAGCGGCAGCGCACCGAAAAGACCGCAAAGCATATTGCCAACACCCTGCGCCGTTAACTCTTTGTCGTAGTTCGCCCGGGGGCCATTGTGAAGCCGGTCGACAGCGGCGGTGGAAAGCAGCGTCTCCGCACTCGCGATAAATGCAAAGGCAACCGCGGCCAGCAGAGCGGAACTGCTCGCCAGCCTGGAGAGGCTTTCGAAGGTCGGCAGAGTGATCGAGTCCGTGAGCTGTTCAGGAACATTGACGTAAGAGATTGGCAGTTCGAAAACGCTTGCGAGGGCGCTCGCTAACAGGACGGCGAGAAGAGGCGCGGGAACCAGCTTCAGCGCTGCGGGCCGGAACTTCGCCCACAAGACCATGGTCATGATCGTAACGATCCCAATTCCGGCGGCGAGATGGTGAACGCTGCCGTCAAGCGGGAAGATGCCTTTGTAGATCGCCGAGGGAATCGAGATGAGATTTTCGAGTCCGCTGGCCCGAGGCTTGTCATCGACCATGACGTGGAACTGAGCGCTGAAGATCAGCACGCCAATGCCGGCAAGCATGCCGTAGACAACGGCGGGGGAAATTGCCCGGAACCATTGCCCGATGCGGAGAATGCCGGCAACCACCTGGATCAAACCCGCGAGCAGGAGAATTGGACCGAGCATCGTGATGCCGTGCTCGTTCACGACCTCATACACCAGCACGGCAAGGCCAGCAGCGGGACCCGTGACCTGCAGCGGCGCGCCGGAGAGGAAGCCAACTACCAGCCCTCCAACAATTCCGGAAATCAGACCCAAGACGGGCGAAACGCCGGAGGCGATTGCAATGCCCAGGCAAAGTGGCAGAGCTACCAGGAAAACGACGATTGATGCAAGAAAATCTTTCGCCATCGTCTGCTGACGAGTCATAAAGCCACCTCCTGTACACGCTCTCGCGGCTGTGGGGCGGCAATCGGCAGCGAGCCATTATCGCTGACGGCAACAAATTCCCCTTGAGTCACATCAAAAGCGCGAACCCGGCCCTGCTCGATGTCATACAGCCAGGCGTAAATCGTGAGGTCGCCCTTCGAAAGTCCCACGGCCACGGAAGGATGCGTCCGCAAATTGCTGACCTGCGCCAGGAGGTTCTCCTCGGTAAGTATTCGCAGCAGCTCAGGGCTGCTGGGATCCGGACAATTCGCCATGGCGACCCGCCGCGCCACCTCCGCATGTTTGAGCCATGAGGCCACGACCGGCATGTCCGCGACCTCCTCTGGATGCAACACGGCCTTCATCGCCCCGCAGTCAGAATGGCCGCACACAACGATGTTTTTGATATTGAGGGCCATGATTGCGTATTCGATCGTCGCGGAAACTCCGCCATTC
>JADGHK010000154.1 GCA_019686145.1 Bryobacteraceae bacterium
GGTGTCCTGCGCGTACCCTTTGTAGTGAATCGCGCGGCCGTCGTTATCGGTTTGGACCACTGCAATGGATGTGCTAGCTGGAACACCCAGAAGGAAATCGGCAAACCCATAACCCGTGAACGCTCCAGTGAAGGAGTAGTCTCCATAGTTGTTGCCGGTCGTGAAACCGAGGCTTGACTGGGCTCGAAGACGACGAATGTCAACCCCGAATTTGAACGTGTGACGCCCTTTTACCCAGGTGAGGTTGTTGATGAACTGGGTGTTCCAGGAGACGCTGAATCCAGGCCGGCCTTTTGAGAAGCCGGTGTACAAATCGATGTTAAAGGCCGGAAGTCCATTAAAGAAAATGTCTCGCTGAATGTCCTTCAGGTTAAGCGAATTGGTGAACGCCCGCCCGTCAAAGTTGAACTCCGAGCCGGAATCAGAGAGAATTTGCCCGAAACGAAACTCGTTGAGCAGGTTCGGCCGGATGGTGTACGTCCATGAGGCCATACCCTGCCAAAACTTCGAATAGCGCGTATCTGACGGGAGCAGGAGGTTGTTCGGAGCGATCGAAGGATTGTTCTTGTACGAGAAGCGTGCGTACAGATGGTGGTTGACATTGAAGTTCTGATCAACGCGCACCTCGTACTGGTCTGAATCAATCGTGGTCGGCCGGTTATCACGGTAGTTTGCCGCGCTCCGGACGGTTGTCGGTCCGGTGTTTGGCAGCGGATAGAAGGGCAGAATGGCCTCCGCGATCGGGCTGATCCGGCTTTCTGGAATGATGTTATTCGGAAACGGCTCCTGCGTGTAGGGATCGCGAATCGTGACTCCCTCCTGGCTAAAGTCGCCGGATCTCACAAGATTTGTCGGAACGGTATTCTGAATCGTCCCCTGCCTCGGATACCGCAACGATTCCCAAGTGAAATAGAAGAAGGTCTTGTCCCGTCCGTTGTAGATCTTCGGCAATATTACCGGGCCTCCGTAGGTCGTTCCAAACGTATTGCCGATTTTCGAAGGCAGCGCATTCTGGCCGTAGCTGCGGGCATCCAGCGCTTTGTTCTGGTGATACCAAAACAGAGCTCCGTGATAATCGTTGGTTCCACTCCTGGAAACGATAGTGATATCGCCGGGCTGGCCGAACTCGGCCGTGTTCCCAACTCCCTGCACCTTGATCTCAGCAATGGATTCGACGGAAAGGAACTGGTTGCGGCTCGGAGAGTTTCCCGTCACGTCCGTGATGGAGACTCCGTCGACAGTGGATTCAGACTGTGCAGGCAGGCCGCCTTGAATCGAAAGGCCCAAGTCATTGTCAGCCTGCACACCGGGCAGCGTCTGCAACAGGGCGTAAGGGCTCGTACTTCCGGCGCCACGCACGTTGGACGGCAGGTTCAAGACCTTTTCCGCCGTCAAGTTTGAAGCAATGGCAGGTGAGTCTGTGGCGATCACACCGGCGGTTGAGGTGACCTCGACGGATTGGCTCACTTCGCCGACGGTAAGCGAAGCATCCACGCGCAGGCGGGAACGAGCCACCAAGGTCAAACCGGTTGCTGTGTAGGTTCGGAATCCCGGCGCGATGACCGAGACGGAATAGGGGCCTGGCTGGACATTCTGAAACTCGTAGGCGCCCTCATTGTTCGTCTCCGCTTCGCGTGAGACGTTCTCGTTGGTCTGCGTGATGCGCACCTTGGCGCCCACGACCGCCGCTCCGCTCGCGTCGACCACGTTTCCCAGGATCACCCCATAAGTCGACTGGCCATAAGCGACGGCGATCCAGCTTACAAGGCTTCCAACGAAATAGAAAAATATGCGATGAGGCAAACCCACCTCCCAAAATGCAGCGTGCAGCTAATCCTGGAGTGTATAGGCGAGTTGTTTCGATCGCTTAACAATACATTGAATATTGAACGAAATTGTCGGCCCTTCACCTGCGCGTCGACGCTCCCCTATCGGGACTGCTTCAGGAAGCGATCGAACCAATCAAACGCATCCGCTTGCATCTGCCGGTCGAACCGGTGGCCTCCATCGTAGAAAATGGTCCGGTAGCGGTCGGATGCACCGGCCCGCTTGAATGTCTCCGCCATAATGGCGTCGGCCCGCTGCATTTCGGAAAGCGTGTAGAGCCTGTCCTCCTTGCAGTTCAGCACCAGCGTCGGAGCAGGAGCCCGCAAGGCAAGGATTTCCGGGAAGTCCAGATACTTCGGCAGCAGAGGCACGAAGGTCATCCAGGTATGCGTGAACGCCTTGTCGAGGAGGAGATCCCGCCAAGTGGTCATGAAACCCACCGCCACCGCGACCTTGATGCGATCGTCCAATCCTCCGAGGAACACGGTACGCATTCCTCCACCCGACAGGCCTCCGCATCCAATGCGCGAAGGGTCGACCTCCTTGCGGCTGCAGAGTACGTCCAGCGCCTTCTGATCCTCGACGAGGTAGACGCCCGGCCAGGTGGTCCCCGCCGAAATCAGGCTCTTCTCCATGATGTCTTCGTGGTCACGGGCAAACTGGTTGTACTTGGCGATCCCCTCCAGATCGTCGGGCGACGGATCCACTCCTCCTCGTCCGATCCGCTCGGGAACATCCTTCACCAGGACTCTTCTGCTGGCGAACGGGAACGTGTCATGAGCCAGGACGACATATCCTCGCTTGGCAATCTCATTGGCCCACGCGACGCCGCCATAATTCTGAGCCTGGTGCTTCTCCTGAATCGCCCAGGGCTTCGAATCCGTTCTCGCCACCTTGCGCCAGCCTAGGAACTTGTTCCCGCCGTGATCGTGCAAAGCGAGAATTCCCGGCAGAGGCCCGCGGGCGCCGGCCGGCTTGAGAAGCACCGCCTCGGTTTTGCCGCCGCCGGAAGGCAATTGCCAGGTCAGGAACTCGATGTCGAGACCGTCATAGGTGGTACGGCCCGTAACGCTGACTTTGGGAACGCCGCCGAGGTCCACCGGGGCGATGTATTCGAGCGCGCGCTTCCGCGCCACCTGCCGCCACTCCCGCACATCCTTCCATTTGCCCGTCCGGAATGACAGCAAAGCGGGGCCATCCCCGAGCACCTTCTCCGCAAGCCAGGAGCCGTAAGCGCCTACCTGATTGACCCTCGGCGCCGCCGTTTGCCCGAAAACGGCAAAGGACAACGCGACGGCGCTTCCGAAAGCAACTGCACGGTTTACCTTCATGTTCTTTGATCCAATGGCCGGGCGGCCCGCTGGTACTTCGCCCGGAGCCCGGACCCACCGCCGGGCTTAGTTGCCCGTTACCGCGAAGCAGTAAAATAGGCCCGCTCCGCCCGTCGATACCAGATTCTCCTGACTGCACCCGCGGGTAGCATGCACCGAATTCCACGAGATGCCGCCGCCGTTTCTGTCATGATGCCCCACCTGCGCCGAGCCAGCTCCGTTGCTTGTCCAATTGTTGCACGTGTGGTCTGCGCCATCGGTGTATGCGCGCCCGTCCGGCTGCGTCCCCGTGAGAATATCGTGCATATTCGGCTTATCGCCCACACCGTTCACGAGCTCGCCCTTCTCAGTGAGCGCGTTGTTCTTGGTGATCAGATTTCCGGTGCGGGCCAGCTCTAAAGTGTCACCGTGCAGGTGCGCCAGGTCCCGGGCGATCATCGTCCCGCGGTAGTTGTGCCACGGACCCTTGCCAATCCGATCCCTTGCGTTGACCGCGGGCTTCCCGTCGGCAGGCGACGTGCTCAGGTACGCCCTCCAGGTCCGGCCGCCCGCTCCGGCTGCCTCAGCGAGCTTCTGGCAATGCGCATCCGCCCCTGCCAGCCCGCCGAGGTTGGCGCCATTTCCCATGCCTACGCTCGTCACAAAGAACGTCATTGGCGGACGCTGCTGCTGCGCCGCCTGGCCGAACAATGTCATCGCACTCAATGCGAACAAGAGAATTCTCATCGGTCTCTCCGTGGGCTTGCTGATCAACAACGTTCTGTCGCTCGATGGTACTACGTTTCATCTCATCGGAAAACTGTTCGAGTCTTCCGACCGACGCCGCGTTCCGCTCAGGCAATCCAAAACTATTCCTGTTTTCGCTATAGCGTCCTGTGATATAGTCTGGCTGTGCGATCACGTTCGACAAGCGATGCCGCTCCGGATCCGGCGCCTGAGTCGTTTCTGCCGCTTCACCGGGACACGTTTCACATTCTCGTTTCCCTTGCCGACCGCGACCGGCACGGCTACTCCATCATGCTGGATGTTCTGGAACGGACGGACGGAGTTCTCCGTCTCAGCCCCAGCACACTCTATGCCTCGATCCGCCGGCTACTGGAACAGGGGCTGATCCAGGAGTTGACGGAACGGCCGGATCCCGAGCATGACGATCAGCGGCGCCGATACTATCGGTTAACTCAGCTTGGGCGAGCGGTTGCGATCGCCGAAGCCCGGCGCCTGGAGCGCCTGCTTGCCGACGCACGAGCCACGGGCTTGCTTCCCGGGAGGACCTGACGCGATGTCAAAGTCAGAGCGCGGCGAGGGCGCCAGCGCCAAAATTTTCCGTGCCCTGCTCAACCTCTATCCGGCTGCGTTCCGGGACGAGTACGACCGCGAACTGACGCTCCTCTTCATTGACCGCTACCGGGATGCGGCAAAGCCTTGGGATCGTGCGAGGCTCTGGCTCGACGTGGTCCATGGCCTTGCACTGGAAGTTCCAAAGGAACACTACCGCATGATTCTTCAGGACCTCCGCTACGCCTGGCGCTCGGTGCGCCATCACTGGATCGTTACCATTGCCATTGTCTTCACCCTCGCCGCGGGCATAGGCGTGAACACCGCGCTGTTCTCGCTGTTGAACACAATCGTGCTTCGGACCCTTCCCGTCCCCGATCCGCACGAACTCTTTGCTGTGACCGCCGGCCCCGGGAGCCGCTTCTCCGGGCCGATGTTTCAGCGTCTTCAGAAGGGGGCGCCGGAGGACGTCGAAGTTGCTGCGATGAGCCGCGTCGCCCGAGTGTATACGCGGGCCGACGGGACGCGAAAGCTGGAACCTGCAGCCCTGCAGCTCGTGTCCTCGAACTACTTCCGCGCGCTTCGGGTTTCTCCCGCCCTCGGCCGCCCCTTCCCGGTCGAGGCAGATAGTCCTGTCAAGGCTTCCCCGGTTGCCATCGTCAGCCACGGCTACTGGCAGAGGCGCCTTGGCGGAGAGCCGGACGTTGTCGGAAAAGCGATCACCATCAATGGGACCAGCTTCACGATCATCGGGGTGTGTCCGCAGGGCTTCGCCGGTGTCTGGTTGGAATCGCCCGTGGATATCTGGGTGCCGCTCACGATGCAAGGCGCGGTGAAGTACTCCCAGAACTTCAGTGCGGACCGTGCAGACCTGAGCAGTCCATGGCTGCCGCAAGAGACCATCTGGTGGCTCGACGTAATCGTCCGATCCAATCCTGCCAGAACGGCCGCTGTCACGGCCGCCTTCCGCGCGGCTGTCCGGGACTGGGTAAAGGGCGGCGAAGCGCGACTCGCGCTACAGCCCTTCTCAACCGGGTTTTCAGGCCTCCGGCAGCGATTCATGAAGCCGTTGTACGCGCTCATCGCAATGGCGGGGCTGGTATTGCTGATCGCCTGCGGGAACATCGCCAACCTGCTGCTGTCGAGAGCAGCGGACCGGAGGCGGGAGATCGCGTTGCGAATGTCTTTGGGCGCGGGACGGCCTCGAATCCTCCGCCAGTTACTCACCGAGAGCGTGCTGGTCGCTGTCATGGCAGGCGCTCTGGCCGTACTGTTTGCCGAATGGGCCGGCAATCTGCTTGTTCGCACGGCGACAGACTCCGCGAACGGTGCCGTTCCATTCTCAGCAGATTTGGATTGGCGCGTGCTGATCTTTACAGCCGCCCTGTCATTGGCGTCTGCCCTGCTGTTCGGGCTAATGCCCGCCTGGCGAGCCACCCGGACGGATCTGATCGCCGCCCTTAAAGGCGGAACTCAAGGAGTCTCCGGCGGAGCTCCGGCGAAATCCGCAAGGCTCCTGGTGGTGGCGCAAGTCGCGCTGTCCCTTGTGCTCGTCACGGCAACTGGATTGATCGTTCAAAGCTTCCGGAATCTCTTGGAGGTCAATCTCGGCTTCGATCGCGCGCACCTCCTTTCGGTAGCCGTCGATCCGCGGCTATCCGATTCGGCGCAAATGCAAGACCCGAATGATTTACACCAGCGACTGCTGGACGCAGTCACGGCCGTGCCCGGGGTTCGATCCGCTTCCCTGGCGATGTGCGGGCTTCACAGCTCGTGCCGCGCGCGGGAGAGCGGCTTCCAGGTGGAGGGATATCAGGCACGGCCGGATGAGGAAATCCGGTTCCTCGTCAACTCTGTCACGCCGGATTATTTCTCAACCGTCGGCATGCGTCTGCTTGCGGGGCG